>DAIEEM010000010.1 GCA_027325905.1 Rhodocyclaceae bacterium | reverse complement strand
GCGCCCTGAAGCCGGCCATCCTCGCCGCCGCGACCGTGCAGGGCGACGAAGACGCGCTCGAAGCCTTCCGTGCGCAGATCGGCGAGCGGCCGCTGCGACGGATCGAAGGCATGGGCATCGACGCCGGCGCGCTGCAGGGCGGCGAGCACCGCCGCGCCGCTCTTGAGCGACACGGCCCTCTCGGCGGAATCGCCGCCGAGCATCACCGCCGTCTTTCCTAAATCGTTGCCCATCAAGGCCTTACTCCAACGATGCGGACTTCGCGCTTGAGCGCGACGCCGAATTTCTCCAAAACCGCGACGTACACGCGGCCAATAAGCGTTTCTATCTCAGCGGCCGTCGCCTTGCCGTCCGGATTAACGATGAAATTCGCATGCTTTTCGGAAACCCGTGCGCCACCTTCCGTGACGCCCTTCAAACCGGCCGCTTCGATCAGGCGCGCGGCGTGATCACCCGACGGATTGCGGAACACCGAGCCGGCGTTCGGCAGTTGCAGCGGCTGGGTCGCGCCGCGCTTTTCGAGCAGCTCGCGCATGCGCTCGCGCGAAGCCTCGGCATCTCCCGGCGACAGGCGCAGCCAGGCCGCGGCGAAGATTTCATCGGTTTGGTTCTTGAGTCCGACATGGCGATAGCCGATGGCGAAATCGTCCGGCGTGCGGACGATGCGCGCGCCGCGGCGGTTCAGCATCAGCACTTTCCCGACGAGATTCCAGGTCTCGCCGCCGTGGCAGCCTGCGTTCATCGCCAGGGCACCGCCGAAGGTGCCGGGAATGCCGGCGAGAAATTCGGCGTCGGCCAACCCCGCGTTGGCAGCAAAGCGCGTGAGCTTCGGGCTGGCGACGCCGGCTTCGGCGTAGAGACCGCCGTCGTGCTCGATACGCATGCCGTCGAGCACGCCCTGGGTGAATACGATCGTGCCGTCGAAGCCGCCGTCGCGCACCAGCAGGTTGCTGCCGAGGCCGACGACCAGCAGCGGTTCGTCGAAGCGCGTGCGCTCGAAGAAAGCGGCGAGGTCGTCGAGGTCGGCCGGGAAATAGGCGCGCGCCGCCGTGCCGCCGGCACGCCAGGAAACATGCCCGGCCATCGGCTCGTTCTCCCTGAGTTCGCCGCGCAGCATTTCAGCCATTGGCGAGCTTCCCCGGTACCGCGCCGATCGAGCCGGCGCCCATGGTCATGACCACGTCGCCGTCTTGCGCCACCGCCAGGATCGCCTGCGGCATGGCGGCGATGTCCTCGACGAAGACGGGTTCGACCTTGCCGGCGACGCGGATCGCCCGCGCCAGGGTGCGGCCGTCCGCCGCGACGATGGCCGGCTCGCCGGCCGCATAGACCTCGGCCAGCAGCAGGACGTCGACGCCCGAGAGCACCTTGACGAAGTCCTCGAAGCAGTCGCGCGTGCGCGTGTAGCGGTGCGGCTGGAAGGCGAGGACGATGCGCCGGCCGGGGAAGGCGCCGCGCGCCGCCGCCAGCGTCGCCGCCATCTCGACCGGGTGGTGGCCGTAATCGTCGATCAGCGTGAAGTGGTCGCGCGGGCTGCCGTCTTCCTTGCGCAGCGCGATATCGCCGTAGCTCTGGAAGCGCCGGCCGACGCCCTTGAATTCCGCCAGCGCCCTGACGATGGCCTCGTCGTCGACGCCGACTTCGGTCGCCACGGCGATCGCGGCCAGCGCATTCAAGACATTGTGCATGCCCGGCAGGTTCAGCGTCACGGCCAGGCGCGAGGTCGTGCCGTTGCGCCGCACGCAGTCGAAGCGCATCTGCCCGCCGCAGGCCGTGACGTTCTCGGCGCGGATGTTCGCCTGGGCGTCGAGGCCGTAGGTGACGACCTGCTTGGCCACGCGCGGCAGGATGTCGCGCACGTTGGGGTCGTCTGCGCAAAGCACGGCGACGCCGTAGAAGGGCAGCCGGTGCAGGAAGTCGACGAAGGCCTGCTTGAGCCGGTTGAAGTCGTGGCCGTAGGTCTCCATGTGGTCGGCGTCGATGTTGGTGACGACCGAAATCACGGGGGAAAGGAACAGGAAGGAGGCGTCGGATTCGTCGGCCTCGGCGACGAGAAACTCGCCGCTGCCGAGTCGCGCGTTGGCGCCGGCCGAGTTGAGGCGGCCGCCGATGACGAAGGTCGGGTCGATCCTGCCTTCGGCGAGGCAACTGGCGACGAGGCTGGTCGTAGTCGTCTTGCCGTGCGTGCCGGCGATGGCGATGCCCTGCTTCAAACGCATGAGTTCGGCCAGCATCTGCGCCCGCGGCACCACCGGAACGCGGCGTTCGCGGGCAGCGACCACCTCGGGGTTGTCCTCGCGCACCGCCGTCGACACGACGACGGCGTCGGCGGTGGCGACATGCGCGGCGGCATGGCCGACGGCGATGCGGATGCCCTGGCCGGCGAGCCGGCGCGTCGTCGCGCTGTCGGCCAGGTCGGAGCCGCTGACCTCGTAGCCCTGGTTGGCCAGCACCTCGGCGATGCCGCTCATGCCGGAACCGCCGATGCCGACGAAGTGGATGCGTTTGACTTTATGTTTCATCGGGCCCTCGCTTGGCTAGTTCGATGCATGCCTGCGCGACGGCAGCCGTGGCGTCCGGCTTGGCCAGCGCGCGGGCCTTTTCCGCCATTTGCAGCAACTGTTCGCGGCTCATGTCGCGGATCAGCGCCAGACGTTCCGGCGACAGTTCCTTCTGCGGCAGCAGGATGGCCGCGCCGGCGCCGGCGAGGAAGCGCGCATTGCCGGTCTGGTGGTCGTCCACCGCTTGGGGGAAAGGCACGAGAATGCTCGCCACGCCGGCGGCAGCGAGTTCGGCGACGGTCAGCGCGCCGGCGCGGCAGACGACGAGATCGGCCCAGGCATAGGCTGCCGCCATGTCCTCGATGAAAGCGACGCAATGGGCCTTGACGCCGGCCGCGGCGTAGCCGCCGTTGAGCTTGGACAAGTGCTTCTCGCCCGACTGGTGCACCACCTCCGGCCGCTGCCCTTCGGGGATCAGCGCCAGCGCCTTGGGCAGCGCATCGTTGAGCGCCTGGGCGCCGAGGCTGCCGCCGACGACGAGGAGGCGCAGCCTGCCCTGGCGTTCGCCGTAGCGCTGCGCCGGCGGCGGCAAGTCGGCGATGGCGGCGCGCACCGGGTTGCCGACCCATTCGCCCTTGCCGAGCACGTTCGGGAAGCCGGTGACGATCTTGTCGGCGACCTTTGCCAGTACGCGGTTGGCCAGCCCGGCCACCGAGTTCTGCTCGTGCAGCGCGA
>DAIEEM010000065.1 GCA_027325905.1 Rhodocyclaceae bacterium | reverse complement strand
GTAATTCGGAACGCCGACGATAACTTCGGTATTTTCCGTTGGGATCAGCTCAAGGCCTTTTCCTGCGCCATTGAAGGTCTTGGACACCCCGCCAGTACTGTATTGCCGTATCTGGTCGTAAAGAAATTCCTGTTCGAGCCTCGGCGTTACCGTGACGAGCGGAGTAATCCAGTGCGGCTGCGCTTCCTGCGTCCCGCCAACCATGGTTAACCAACTCCCACCGTCGCTCTCGACGACGCTCTTAACGTCGTCGGCATATGCAATATTTGCGATGCTAGTCACCACTGCGGCGCTTACAAAAAATTTTTTCATCATGGATTCTCCAAGCAAATGGTCGTCGTTGATCAGCCGAAAGTAGGAATTCCTACGCAGCGCTGTCTCGTTTGCTACATAGTGCATGACATAGTAAATATGTTTATATATCAATTACTAACAAGAACATTGCCCGTTACGAGTGCAGCATGGACGGGCTCGGGCCGCGTTCGATGTATAATAATGCATACAGCGTGCCACGTTGCTTTGGTTTTGAGGCGTTGTTGCGCACCGCGCCGAACTTACTGGAGACGATGACGGCCAAGCATTCTGGCGGTCATCATGTTTCCAAATGGGCCGGAATTGCTCTACTCACGCGCTATCCGATTTGGCGCCAGATTGGCACGATCAACTTTCTGTCGCCTGCCGCCAATCCATCGGGGCGAATCGGCGTCAGCGCCTCGCGGCGCTGCGGTCTCTCCGGGCCGCCGCGATCGCGGTGCTGCCGGCACCGGGCTGCCAGGCCGGCACCAGGTGCTTCTTGCCGTTGCCGATGAGGTCGGCGCGGCCCATGCGCTGCAGGGCTTCGCGCAACAGCGGCCAGTTCTCGGCGTCGTGGTAGCGCAGGAAAGCCTTGTGCAGCTTGCGTTGGCGGGCGCCGCGGACGACGGCCAGAGATTCGCTCTCGGCATCGACGCGGCGCAGCGGGTTCCTTTCCGTGTGGTACATGGTGGTGGCGAGCGCCAGCGGCGTCGGCAGGAAGGTCTGCACCTGGTCGAGGCGGAAGCCGTTGCGCTTGAGCCAGAGCGCGAGTTCGAGCATGTCCTCGTCGGTGGTGCCCGGATGCGCGGCGATGAAATAGGGAATCAGGTATTGTTCCTTGCCGGCGGCCTGCGTGGCGGCGTCGAACATGCGCTTGAACCTGTCGTAGGTAGCCATGCCCGGCTTCATCATTTTCGACAACGGCCCCGCTTCGCTGTGTTCGGGGGCGATCTTCAGGTAGCCGCCGACGTGGTGGGCGACGAGTTCCTTGATGTATTCGGGCGAGCGTACGGCGAGGTCGTATCTGAGGCCCGAGCCGATCAGCACTTTCTTGATGCCGGGCAGGCTGCGCGCCTTGCGGTAGAGCGCGATCAGCGGCGCGTGGTCGGTGGCGAGCCGCGGACAGATGTCGGGATAGACGCAGGACAGGCGCCGGCAGGCCGCTTCGACGGCCGCATCCTTGCAGGCCATGCGGTACATGTTGGCGGTGGGACCGCCGAGGTCAGTGACGATGCCCGTAAATCCCGAGGTCTTGTCGCGGATTTCCTCGATCTCGTGCAGGATCGATTGCTCGGAACGGCTCTGGACGATGCGGCCTTCGTGCTCGGTGATCGAGCAGAAGGTACAGCCGCCAAAGCAGCCGCGCATGATGTTGACCGAATGGCGGATCATCTCCCAGGCCGGAATCTTCGCCCCGGCGTAGGCGGGATGCGGGGCGCGGGCATAGGGCAGGCCGTAGATGTGGTCCATCTCGGCAGTGGAGAGCGGCAGCGGCGGCGGATTGAGCCAGACATCGCGGCTGCCGTGGGCCTGCACCAGGCAGCGCGCGTTGCCGGGATTCGATTCGAGGTGGAAGGCGCGCGAGGCCTGGGCATAGCGCGTCGTGTCGGCGGCGACTTCCTCATAGGCAGGCAGGCGGACGTAAGTCTGCGCGCGCTCGACGGCGTGCTTTGCTGCGCCTGCGTCCTGCCAGTCGGCGGCCGGCGCCCAGCCGGACGGCACCATGAAGGCGCTGCCGCGCAGGTCGCGGATAGTCTCGATGGCCTCGCCTTTTGCGAGCCGGTGCGTGAGGTCGACGAGCGCGCGTTCGGCGTTGCCGAACAGCAGCAGGTCGGCCTTGCTGTCGGGCAGCACGGAGCGGCGCACCTTGTCCGACCAGTAATCGTAATGGGCGATGCGCCGCAAACTGGCCTCGATGCCGCCGATGACCACAGGCACGTCGGCGTAGGCTTCGCGCGCGCGCTGCGCATAAACGACGACGGCGCGGTCCGGGCGCCTGTCCGGCAGGCCGCCCGGCGTGTAGGCGTCGTCCGAGCGGATCTTGCGTTCCGACGTGTAGCGGTTGACCATCGAATCCATGTTGCCAGCGGTGATGCCGAAATAGAGATTCGGCCGGCCGAGCTTGCGGAAGTCCGCCGCCGAGCGCCAATCGGGCTGGCTGATGATGCCGACGCGAAAGCCCTGGGCCTCCAGCAGCCGGCCGAGCAGCGCCATGCCGAAGCTCGGGTGGTCGATGTAGGCGTCGCCGGTGACGAGGATTACGTCGCAGGAGTCCCAGCCGAGCGTCTCCATTTCGGCGCGCGACATCGGCAGGAAAGGCGCGATGCCGAAACGCTTGGCCCAATAGGGACGGTAGGAAGTGAGCGGCTTGGCGGGAAGCAAGAAACGAGGGGCTAGGCGGCGAGCTTGACGCGGCTTTGCGAAGGCACGTGCCGCGCCAGGAAGTCCATCTGGTCGGCGAGGATGTTGCGGTTGCAGAGGATCAGGTACTCGGCCTTGTTCGGCACGTAGGGGGCGTAGATCAGTTGCATGCCGGCCTGTTCCGGCGTGCGCCCGCTCTTGGTCTGGTTGCAGGGGCGGCAGGCGGTGACGACGTTCATCCAGGTGTCGCGGCCGCCCTGCGAGACCGGATGGATATGGTCGCGCGTCAGGCGCGAGCCGGGCAGCACGCTGCCGCAATAGGCGCAGAGATGGCGGTCGCGGTGGAAGAGTTCGCGGTTCGACAGCGGCGGCACCTGATGCAGCGTCTTGCCGGCCAGCGCCTTGCCCTTGATCGCGATGATGCTGTTGGTCTCGATAGCGGAGCGTTCGCCGGTAAGCCGGTTGAAACCGCCATGGACGACGAAGCGGTTTTCGCCGATCGTCCAGGCCACGAGATCCTTGGCGTAGTAGAAACAGGCGTGCTGCCAGCTCACCCACCGATTGGGGATGCCGTGCTGGTCTAGCGTGAGGATCAGGGGGTAGGGGCCCATCTCGTCTAGAATCGGAATAATCCGAACCTTATCAGATTGATGTGAGTTTTCAAAATATGCCGACGCAGGGGAAACTCGGGCCTGCCCTGGCGATTTCCTTTCTCTTGCACGTCCTGTTGCTGTGGCCGGCGGTCCCGCTTTCTCGCCAAAGCGAAATCGCCCAACCGCTGGCCGTCACCTTGCGCGCCGCGAACGGCTTTGTGCCGGCTGCGTCGCCAGTTGCGAAAGCTGCGTCGTCTTTCCACCAGACCCACAGTCCACCCCTTCCGGCCACCCCGGAGCCAGTGCTGCCGGCGATTCCGACGCCACCGCAAAATAGTACACCTACTTCGACCGCGGAGATGTCCTTACGTTCCGGCAGCGCGGCTTCCGCTACCGAGGGCGGGGCGGCGGCCGTGGCGACCGGCGCCGGTTTGCGTTCCGGCGAAGGAGTGGACGCCGAAGGTGTGCGCCAGTACCGCCTGGCCTTGGCCGTTGCGGCGCGTCGTTTCAGGCGTTATCCGGTGCGGGCCCTGGAAGAGGAGCTCGGTGGTACGGTCGAGGTGCTGGTGGCGGTCGCCGCCGGCGGGCAGCCGCAGGAGATTTCGCTGGCCCGTTCGAGCGGCCACGATTCGCTCGACAATGCCGCACTCGACATGATGCGCCAGGCGGTGCCGCGGACCGCGGTGCCGGAGCGGCTGCGTCGGCGCGCCTTCGTTGTCAACCTGCCGGTGGTGTTCGACCTTGCTAACGAGTAGCGTCGGGCGGCGGCCCAATTTCGCCGGAATGGAAGTCGAAGCGGCCGGCGCGGCGGTCGGCGAAGTAGTGCTTGAGCGTTAACGCGATGGTGCGAAAGGCGATCTCATCCCAGGGGATTTCTTCCTCGCGGAAGAGCATGACTTCCTGAGTTTCCTCGCCCGGCGCGAAATCGAGATCGAGCAACTGCGCCCGGTAGATGACGTGCACCTGGCTGATATGCGGAACGGATATCAGCGTGTAGATTTCGCCGACTTCGATATGGGCGCCGGATTCCTCGATGGTTTCCCGTAGCGCGGCGGCAGGTACGGTTTCGTGGTTTTCCATGAAACCGGCCGGCAGTGTCCATTTACCGTGACGCGGTTCGATGGCACGCTTGCACAGCAGGACGCGGTCCTGCCATGCCGGCAGCGTGCCGACGACGAGTTTGGGGTTGCGGTAATGGATGGCGTTGCAACGGTCGCAGACGTGCCGCGGCAAGGAATCGCCGGCCGGCACCCGGACCACGACGGGGCCGCCGCACGCGCTGCAGAAGTTGAGGGCGGGGTCCATGTGCGGCCATTCTAGCGCGGCCGCTGCGCTTTTCCCGGCGCCCTTACTCTTGTTGGCTTAGATGGGATAAGCTTCGTGCTCGCTAAGATTTGCGCTGTGCCGCAATGGAACCCATCGATCTCGCTCAGTTCGGGCAACTGAAAGCCTCGGGCGACTTGCCATCGCCGAAAGGGGCCGCGCTCGCCATCATCCGGCTTACCCAGCGCGACGACACTTCGTTGGCGGATCTCGCCCACGCCGTGAAATCGGATCCGGCCTTCGTCGGGCGCCTCATCAAGGCGGCCAATAGCGTGCATGCCGCCGGACGCCGGCCCATCGCCTCGATCCAGGACGCGCTGATCGTGCTCGGCGTGCCGGCTGTGCGCTCGATGGCGCTCGGTTTTTCGCTGCTGTCGAACTTCTCCAGCGGCAGTTGCCGCAATTTCGACTACCCGCGCTTCTGGTCCCGCTCGCTGGTGTTCGCCGTCGCGCTCCAGGCTCTGGTCAAGCATACCCACGCCGCGCCGCCCGACGAAGCCTTCAGCGTCGGTCTCCTTGCCCATATCGGCGAATTGGCGCTGGAGACGATTTTCCCCGACGACTATTCGCGCCTGCTGGCCGAGCGCCAGGAGCCGCCGGCGAAGAGCCTGCTGGAACTCGAGCAGGCGGCCTTCGTCATGACCCACGACGCGCTGTCGGCGGCGATGATGATGGACTGGGGGCTACCCAAGGTGTTCGCCGAACCCGTCTACCATCACGAGCGGCCCGAGACGGCCAGTTTTGCGGAGGGCGCGCGCCAGCACGCGATGTTGTGGTCGCTGGTGCTGGCTGGACATATCGCCGACATCTGCCTTGCCGCGAACGACGAACGGCGCGCCATGATGCCGCAATTGCTGCGTCTCGGCAGCCGCCTGTCGATCGCGGCGGACACCCTGAACGGGCTGTGCGACCAGGTGGCGCGCGAATGGCGCGAATGGGGCGACATGCTCGACGTACAAACCAGCGAGGTGCCGTCGTTCGAGGATTTGTCGAGACCGTCGCCGCCGCCGCTGCTGGCCGGCGAGGCGGTCGTCGGCGGCCAGGAATCGCACCGCATGCGCGTTCTCGTCGTCGACGACGACGCCAGCATGCGCGCGATCCTCAAGGCCATGTTGTCGGGCGCCGGACACGACGTCTACGAGGCCGTCGATGGCCGGCAGGCTTTCGAGCTGGCGCTCGACATCCAGCCGCAAATCATGATCGTCGACTGGCTGATGCCGACGATGGACGGCATCGAACTGACGCGCTCGATGCGCCAGACCAAGATCGGCCGCGGCATTTACATCCTGATCCTGACCGGGCTGGAAGAGGACGACAAACTGGTCGAGGCCTTCGAAGCCGGCGTCGACGACTTCATGTCCAAGCCGCTCAAGCCGCGCCTGCTCGCCGCGCGCCTGCGCGCCGGCCAGCGCGTCATCACGCTGCAGCGGGAGGTCGAGCGCGACCGCGAGGAAATTCGCCATTTCGCCGCCGAACTGGCGGTGACCAACCGGCGCCTGCAGGAAGTGGCGCTGACCGACGCCCTGACCGGCTGTCCCAACCGGCGCTACGCCATCGAGCGCCTCGAACAGGAATGGGCGGCGTGCAGCCGGAACAAGCGGCCGCTGACCTGCATGGTGATCGACGTCGATGCCTTCAAGACGATCAACGACGACCACGGCCACGACGCCGGCGACACCGCCCTGAAACAGATGGCGGCCGCGCTCAAGAGCGGCCTGCGGGCGCAGGACGTCTGCGCCCGCATGGGCGGCGACGAATTCCTGGTCATTTGCCCGGATACCGACCTGGCGGCGGCCCTGATCTGCGCCGAGCGCATGAGGAAGGCGGTCGAAATTTTGCAGATAGCGGCGGGCAACGGGCACTTGCGTGGCAGCGTCAGCATCGGCCTGGCGGCGCGCGACGGCGGCATGGCGGACGCGGACGCCCTGATCAAGTGCGCCGACCGTGGCCTCTACCTCGCCAAGCAGCGCGGCCGCAACCGCTTGGCGACCGTTCAACATAGCGGTTCGGCCTCGACATGACGCGCGATCGCCCGATTCACATGCTCATCGTCGAGGATTCGGAGGACGAGGCCTTCCTGCTGTATTCCGAACTCAACGCGCGCGGCGTGCGGCTGGACTGGAAGCGCGTCGATTCCGGCCGCGACCTGGCGGCTGCCCTGAACGAGCGCGACTGGGACATCATCATCTGCGACCACAATATGCCGGGCTTCGATTCCATCGCCGCGTTGCAGATCGTCAAGCAAAGCGGCAAGGACATTCCCTTCGTCATCTATTCGGGACAGATCACCGACCAGCAGGCCGTCTCGGCCATGCACGACGGCGTCCAGGACTACATAGAAAAAGGCAACTACGCGCGCCTGATGCCCGTGATCGAGCGGGAGCTGAAGAACGCGGCGGCGCGCAGCGCCGTGCGCCAGGCCGACAGCCGCATCCAGAAACTGGCATATTACGACGGCTTGTCCAGCCTGCCGAACCACAATCTGTTCTGCGCCCAAGTGACCGAGTGGATTCTCGAAGCCGAGAAATGCGGCAAGACGCCGTCCGGCGTCATCGCCTACCTCGATCTCGACCGCTTCCTGCGCATCAACACCTCGTTCGGCTACGATACCGGCAACGAAATCCTGCGCCAGGCCGCCAAGCGCCTGACGGCGGCGCTGCCCCCGCAGGCCATGCTGGCGCGCCTGTCCGGCGACGCGTTCGGCATCTTCCTGCCCGGCGCCGGCCTGGTCGACGGCATCGACAGCGCCGCGCAGTGGATCAAGCAGGTCTTCGACGCGCCGTTCGAGAAGGACGGCATCGAACTCTATATCACTGCAAGCATCGGCATCGCGCGCCTGCCGGAGGACGGCGGCGAGGTCTACGAATTGTTGATGAACGCCGAGACGGCGATGGCCTGCGCCAAACGCGTCGGCGGCAACGGCGTGCAGTTCTACCGCCGCGACATGAACGCCAATTCGGGCGAGCGCGTGGCCATGGAATCGGATCTGCGCCACGCCCTCGAACGCGACGAACTGTTTCTCCATTACCAGCCCTGCGTCGATGCCGCCGACGGCCATACCGTCGGCATGGAAGCGCTGGTGCGCTGGCAGCACCCGGTGCGCGGCGTCATTCCGCCCGACCGCTTCATCCCCATCGCCGACGAATCCGGACTGATCGTCGGCATCGGCGAATGGGTGCTGCGGCGCGCCTGCGAGCAGGGCCGCAAATGGCAGGATATGGGTTTCGACATCTATCTCGCGGTGAACGTTTCCGCGGTGCAGTTCGGTCAGCCGCGCTTGCTCGAGGTAGTGCGCCGCGTGCTGGAGGAAACCGGATTCGCACCGCGTGCGCTGCAACTCGAAATCACCGAGTCCGTGCTGATGCAGGACGCCGAGTCCGCCATCGGCATGCTGCGGGCCTTCAAGGCGATGGGCGTGCGCATCTCGGTGGACGACTTCGGCACCGGTTATTCCTCGCTGTCCTACCTCAAGCGCTTCCCGATCGACATCCTCAAGATCGACAAGTCCTTCGTGCGCGACTTGCCCGACGACGAGGAAGACGCCGCCATCGTGCGCGCCATCATCGCCCTCGCGCATTCGCTGCGCCTGACGACGGTCGCCGAAGGCGTCGAAACCGAAGCGCAACTGAGCTTCCTGCGCGACGAACGCTGCGACCGTTTCCAGGGCTACCACTTCAGCCGTCCCATCGACGTCGCCGCGATGGAGGGACGGCTGGCAGCGGAAAAAATAGAATAATCGTAATTAAAAACAAATAGATGAGCTGTGTTTGTAAGGTTTTTTCTTACAAATCTTTCTTATCTGTTTATTACAATACAGACGTTTTTCCGTTGATTTTCCTCTTGCCTAAGTCGGCCCGATAATGTCAATACCGTCAATCTGGCTGATGCGTGGGGTTTTCCCCGTGTGGTCGATGGCGGGACTTAGGAGCGCATGATGAAATCGACCGACACCTACAACGATATAAAGGAAGTCAATCTTGCCTACCTGATGCTGGCGCAGAACATGGTTCGTTCCGATCGCGAAACGGCCATTTTCCGCCTCGGCGTCAGCGAGGAGATTGCCGATATCCTCGACCGTCTCACTCCGGGCCAGATCCTCAAGATGGCCGGGTCCGACATGTTGCTGTGCAACTTCCGCTTCGACGATACCTTGCTGCTCAACCTGCTGGCCAATCATGAGCGCGACCGCGGCGTCGGTCACATTCATGCGGCGATCCTCGCCGCCGGCCGTCCGGTTGAAGCGGTCGCCTGAAAAGTAACGTCGCTCCATCACTGCGGGAGGTTTTATGCGCAATAAGTCCGTTATCTCGGAAGCGAGAGACATTGGCCTGGCGATCGAGTTGATCAAGCTGGGGGCTCGTCTGCAACTGTTGGAAGCCGAGACGAAGCTCTCGCGCGAGCGTCTACTCAAGCTCTACAAGGAAGTCAGGGGCGAATCGCCGCCCAAGGGCATGCTGCCGTTTTCGACCGACTGGTTCATGACCTGGCAGCCGAACGTGCACGCCTCGCTGTTCATGGCCTATTTCCGTTTCTTCGAGAAGCACACCAAGCTGCGCGGCCTGGACCTCCTCATCAAGTCCTATCGCATGTATCTCGACCAGACCCGGCGCAGCGGCATGGAAGAGGTGCTGTCGCTGACGCGCGCCTGGACCATGGTGCGATTTTTCGACGCGCACATGCTGCAAATGGCGACCTGCAAGGACTGCGGCGGCGACTTCGTCACCCACGCCCACGAGCCGACCAAAGGTTACGTCTGCGGCCTGTGCCATATGCCGGCGCGAGCCGGCAAGACCCGCCGCGCTGCCGCCCTGGCCGCCGTGGCCTGATTCCCAGGCCGCTCGACGCCCGTTTTCGGGCGGCTGAGACGCCGCTTGCGCGCGCATTCGATTCGTCCTCGTCGACCTTAGTGTCGGCGAGGATTTCCGCTATCATTGCGACTCACGCCAGGGGTCGGCAGGGGGGCGGTTCATGTTCGTTATTGTTGGCTATGTGGTTGTTCTCGGCGCCGTGCTGGGCGGATTCATCCTGGCCGGCGGGCATGTTCATGCCCTGATACAGCCGACAGAATTTCGCACCATCGCCGGGTCTGCCCTGGGTTCCCTGCTGGTCGGCAATCCGCCCAACGTGATCAAGTCCGTTCTTGCCGCACTGCCGACAGTGCTGAAGGGGTCTCCCCTCAACAAGGCGTTGTACATGGATTTGCTGGCCATGCTCTACGAGATTCTCTCGAAGGTGCGCAAGGAAGGCCTGATGTCGATCGAGGGCGACGTCGAGAACCCCGAGTCGAGCCCGATATTTTCCAAGTACCCGGCCATCGCCTCCGACCATCACGCGATGGAATTTCTTTGCGACTATCTGCGCATGATGGTAGGCGGCAACCTCAACGCCTTCGAGATCGAAAACCTGATGGACAACGAGATCGAAACCCACCATCACGAAGGCGAAGTGCCGGTGCACGCCATTTCGAAAATGGCGGACGCCTTGCCGGCCTTCGGCATCGTCTCCTGCGTCATGGGCGTAGTGCACACCATGGAATCGGTGGGCATACCGCCGGCCGAACTCGGCAAGCTGATCGCCGCGGCACTGGTCGGCACCTTCCTCGGCATCTTGCTGTCCTATGGTTTCGTCGGCCCCATTGCCACCGCGCTCGAGCACAAGCTGAGCGAAAACTCGAAAATGTTCCAGACCATGAAAGTGGTCCTGCTGGCGAGCATGAACGGCTATGCGCCGCAGGTGGCGGTCGAATTCGGCCGCAAGGTGCTGTTCTCCGCCGACCGGCCGACCTTCATCGAACTCGAGGACGACCTCAAGGCGCGCAAGGGTAAATGACGGCTAAATGAGCGACGATACCCAACAGCCGATAGTCGTCAAGAAGATCAAGAAGGGCGGCGGCGGGGCCCATGGCGGCGCCTGGAAGATCGCCTACGCCGACTTCGTGACGGCGATGATGGCGTTTTTCCTGTTGATGTGGCTGCTGGGGTCGACGACCAAGGGCGATCTCAAGGGCATCGCCGACTACTTTGCGACGCCGCTCAAGGTTGCCATGCTCGGCGGCGAGGGTTCCGGCGAGTCCTCGTCCATCCTCAGCGGCGGTGGCGAGGAGCTGACGCGCAGCTTCGGCCAGGTCAAGAAGGGCGGCAACACGCCCGAACGCGCGACCGTGAATGCTGCGCGCGTCAAGGAAGAATTCGAGCGCAAGGAGAAGG
>DAIEEM010000051.1 GCA_027325905.1 Rhodocyclaceae bacterium | reverse complement strand
TCGTAGCTGATGGTCTCCAGCCCGCAGTGGCGCATGGCCAGCGCGCCGAGGTCGTGCGACTTGTCGCTTTCCAGCACATAGGACTCGAGCAGGGTGTCGTCATGCACCCCGCGCAATTCGACGCCGTGGTTGGCGAAGACGTGGCGGTCGTACTTGAGGTGCTGGCCGAGCTTGGGCTTCGCGGCCGCTTCGAGCCAGGGCTTGAGCTTCGCCAGCGCCGCGTTCTGCGGCAACTGCTCGGGTACGCCGGCATAGCGGTGGCCGAGCGGCAGGTAGGCGGCTTCGCCGGGAGCGATGGCGAAAGAAATGCCCACCAGCCGCGCCTTCATCGGATCGAGGTCGGTGGTCTCGGTGTCGAGCGAGGTCAGCGCCGCCACCCCGATCTTCGCCAGCCAGCGCTCGAATTGCGGCCAGCTCACGATCGTCTCGTAGCCGCCGCGATGGCCGTCGCTCAGCGTCGCCGGGGCAACCGGCGCCGTCGCGGGCTTGCCCGCTTCCGCGTCCTTCGTCCATTGCCTGAATTCGAGCCGGGCAAACAGCTCGGCGAGCTTGGCGTCGTCCTGCGGCTGTGGCGCTAGGTCTTTCACCCCGACCGGCAGCTCGAGATCGCAAGCCACCGTGACGAGCTTTCTGCCCAGCGGCAGGAAATCGAGGTGCCGGCGCAAATTCTCGCCGACGACGCCGCCGATTTCGGCGGCATGGGCGACGACGCCGTCGAGCGAACCGTATTGCGCCAGCCACTTGACCGCCGTCTTCGGCCCGACCTTGGCGACGCCCGGCACGTTGTCGACGCTGTCGCCCATCAGCGCCAGGTAATCGACGATGCGCGCCGGCTCGACGCCGAACTTCGCCAGTACGCCGGCCTCGTCGAGAAACTCGTTCGACATGGTGTTGACGAGGCGCACGCGCGGATTGACGAGTTGCGCGAGATCCTTGTCGCCGGTCGAGATCAGGGTGTCGATGCCCTGCGCGGCCGCCTGTTTCGCCAGGGTGCCGATGACGTCGTCGGCCTCGACGCCGTCGATCATGACCAGCGGCCAGCCGAGCGCGCGCACGCATTCGTGCAGCGGCGCGATCTGGGCGACGAGGTCGTCGGGCATCGCCAGCCGCTGCGCCTTGTATTGCGGATACCATTCCTCGCGGAAGGTCTTGCCCTTGGCGTCGAAGACGACGGCGCGGTAGGCGGCCTCGCCGTCGGCGGCCTTGTGGTCGGCCGCCAGGCGCCGTAGCATACTGATGACGCCGTACACGGCCCCGGTCGGCTGCCCGGCCTTGTTGCGCAGATCGGGCAAGGCGTGGAAGGCGCGGTACAGATAGCTTGAGCCGTCGACTAACAGAAGCATGGATATGGAGAGAGCATGAGCGCAAGAGACAAGCTGCCGAACGCCGCCGACCCCTGGCGGGCGTCCACCAACTCGGCCCGCGAGGCGTGGCGGGTGTTCGGCATTATG
This sequence comes from Rhodocyclaceae bacterium, assembly GCA_027325905.1. Taxonomy (GTDB): domain Bacteria; phylum Pseudomonadota; class Gammaproteobacteria; order Burkholderiales; family Rhodocyclaceae; genus Nitricoxidireducens. The sequence goes on along the minus strand of DAIEEM010000051.1, from coordinate 888 downwards.
TCAGAGTTCGTCGAGGCCACCGAACGCCTCAGCGCCGTCCGCCCGGCGGTGAGCATCTTCGGCAGCGCCCGCGTGGCGCCGGATTCCGGCGTCTACCACCTGACCGAGCGCATCGCGCGCCTGCTGTCGGACGCCGGCTTCGCCGTCATCTCCGGTGGCGGTCCCGGCGTCATGGAGGCGGCCAACAAGGGCGCCTTCGAAGGCAAGAGTCCGTCGGTCGGCCTCAACATCCAGTTGCCGATGGAGCAGAAGACCAATCCCTACCAGGACGTGTCGCAGACCTTCCGCCACTTCTTCGCCCGCAAGTACATGTTCGTGCGCTTCGCCACGGCCTACGTCGTCATGCCGGGCGGCTTCGGCACCCTCGACGAACTGCTCGAGGCGCTGACGCTGATCCAGACCCGAAAGACGCCGCGCATTCCGCTGATCCTCGTCGGCAGCGAGTTCTGGAGCGGCATGCTCGACTGGTTCCGCACTCGGCTGGTGGCCGAGGGCATGATCAATGCCGAGGACATGGACCTCATCACCGTCATCGACGACCCCGAGTGCGTCGTGGCGTCGATTTTCCAGTACTACGAGACGCGCGGCTTCGGCCCGCTGCCGGAGGAGCACGAGCTGCTGCTCAACTTGTAGTTCGCCGGCGCGCGCTCGGGATGACGGGGTGCTGTGCTGCGCTCCATGTCCCCCGTCGGCCGCTGGCGCGGCCTCCTCCCCCTTTACCTACGCGGCGGCGACCACCCGCCTCCCTTGGCGCAACAGGCAGTGGCTTTTGGGTCCGGCAAGAACCAAGGCACACGCGCTCGGTCCGGCGGGGTGTTCTGCTGCGCGCAAGGAAAGGAGGGTGAGGCCGCGCCAGCGGCCGACGTGGGACATGGAGCGCAGCAGAAC
>DAIEEM010000050.1 GCA_027325905.1 Rhodocyclaceae bacterium | reverse complement strand
CGCATTCAAAACCCAGGTCATCCAAATCGCCCCGGTCCAGGCTGGTAAGTACGGTGACCGCCAATATTTTGAGATTTCCCTTGGCTTGTGCCGCAGCTTCCATGATGGCCTGGTTGCCGTGCACGGTAGCGAAGGTGGCGCCGCTGCCGGCGAGCGCGCGCACGGCGGAGCGCACGGTCTCGGGCACGTCGAAGAATTTCAGGTCCACGAAGACCTTCTTGTGCTGCGCCACCAGCCAGTCGAGCAGTTCGAAATAGCCGCCGGCCATGCAAAGTTCGAGGCCGATCTTGTAAAAGCGCACGGCGTCGCCGAGTTGCAGCACCAGCGCCTTGGCGGCGGCGGCATCGGGCACGTCGAGGGCGACGATCAGGCGCTCGGCGGGAGCAATGGGCTTGTCGGACTTGGTCATGGCGATTTCCAGGATTAGGCGGCGGGGCTGGCAGCGAAGAACGCAGCCTCCGAGAGGCCCGGATTCTACTAGAATCCGCCCACAGCCCATGGCCCGAACCGGTTCCCGCACCCGCTTGCCGTCCGCCCTCCAGGGGGCGCTGGATTGGCTCGGGGCGCCGCCGGCCGAGGACCCGCTGCGCGACCTGGCGCCCATGCGCCGCCACCTCGTCGCCATCGCCGCCGTCGGCATCCCGCCGCTGCAGCGCCTCAAGCTGCTCGAACTCTTCCAGACCCGCGCCGGCATCACCGGCAGCGTCGTCAAGCCGTTGCTGCTCGATGCCACGCTGCCGCTGGCGAAACGCCTGCGCACCGTGTCGCACGGACTCATGCACGTGCACGAAGCGCTCGCCGCCGGCTACCTCAACACACTGCGCGACGCGCCGCCGGAGAAGCTGCGCGGCCCGAACCGCTCGGCGCCCGAGCTTTGCGCCCTGGCGCTGGCGAACCTGTCGCAGCAATACGAGATCGCCCAGTTCATCGCCGCGCCGCCGCCGCCCGACTTCTGGGCGAACGCCGAAAACTCTTACCGGACGGCCGCCGACGGAGCGGCCGCGACCGGCGCGCCGGCCGCGGCGAACGATGCGGCGGACCGCATGAAAGCCCTGCTGGCCCTCGCCGCCGCGCAGCCCGAGGGTTTTTCGCCGCGCGAGATCGCTTTCCTTTCCGCCTACCTGAACCGGCACGCCGCCGCCGTCGACATCCGCAGCGGCGCCGCCGCGGATGCCGACAACGATTTCTGGCTCGACGCCGTGCACGGCTTTCCGCCCACGGCGACGGCACGGCGGCGCGGCGCGGCGGCGGCGTTGCACTTTTCCTGCGCCGCCCTCAGCGAGACGGCCCGCCGCCATCTGTCGCAACTGGAAAACGGCGCAGCGCCCGAAGCCCTCGCCCTGCCGCGCGACGCACTGTCCGCCGATTACCGCGACGCGCTGACCCGCGCCGCGGCGCACTGGGGCAGCCCGCCCAAGCGCCAGACGCACCGCAGCCGCCACGGCTACCGCGTCCAGGTCTGCACCCATCTTGGCCAGTTGTGGCAGCAAAGCGGTCACGGCGCCGGCACGGCCGAGATCGAACTGACCGCCAGCGACTGGATGATCCTCAACGAAAGCCCGAGCGGCTACGCCATCATGCACGTGGCCGGCACCCTCGCCGGCCTGGTGCCCGGCAGCGCCATCGGTTTGCGGCCTGCGGCGGACAAGCCGTGGAACATCTGCGTCGTGCGCTGGGCGCGCAGCGAGAATCCCGAGCACATCGAACTGGGCCTTGAAGTCGTGGCGCCGCAGGCGCAGGCGGTGCGCATCGCGCGGCACGGCGGCGCGGCACCACTGCCCGCCCTGCTGCTGCCGGCGCTCGCGGCCGTCAAGCGCGGCGAGGCGCTGCTGACCGCCCGCGGCCATTTCGCGCCCGGCGCGTTCACGCTGGTGCAAGAGTCGCCGGACCGCATCCAGGTGAGCGAATGCCTGGCCAGCCAACTGCTGATGCATACGGCATGCATCGAGATCTTCGAGTTCGAGCGTCGGCGCGTGCCGGAATGAGGGGCCGCTAAGGCCGCAAGGCGCCGGGCAGTTCGGCCACCATCAGCGCGCCGACGAGAATGACGCTCCACGACAGATACAGCCAGGAGAGGAAGATCGGCACCGCCGCGAAGGCGCCATACACCGCCGCGAAGGTGGGGAAATGCGTGACGTAAAGACCGAACAGGCGTTGCATGGCGAGGAAGCCGAGCGCCGCGAATATGCCGCCGGCAACGGCATGGCCGCGCGACACCGGCCGATTGGGCACGCCCCAGTAGAGCAGGGCGAACAAGGCCGCCGTGACCGCGAACGACAGCGCGCGGAAGAACGCGGCGCTGACCCAGGCGGGTTCGTCGACCAGGCCGAAGGATATGCCGGCGACGAACGAAATGACGGCCAGGCTGCCGCCGAACAGCAGCGGGCCGAGCAGCAAGGCGAGCAGATGCATCGCCACGCGCCGCAACCAGGGCCGCCTGGCCTTGATGTTCCAAATGGCGTTGAAGGCGTGTTCGATGGTCAGCATCTGCATCAGCGCCGTGGCCGCCAGCGCGGCGAGCCCGATCAGGGTCACGCCCTCGGCACGATGGGCGAATTGACCGAGGTACTTGGCGATCACCATGCCGGCCTTGTCGGGCAGCAGGTTGGCGAACAGGAATTTTTCCAGGGCCGCGCTCATGCCGGCGGCGAACGGCAACTGCGAGAGCAGGCCCAGGCCCACCGCGATCATGGGCACCAAGCCCAGCAGCGTGGCGAAGCATAGCGCGGCCGTCGTCTGCGCCAGCCGTTCGGCATGGAAGCGGCGCACGACGCGGAAGACGAGACGGAAAGGGGCGAATAACCAGCGCATATAATGCCGCGGCGTCCGACAAACCAGCCTTAGATTGACGAATACGTCGGCCGACGCCGACCCGTTGTCGGGCGATTCTAACGGAGCCGCTTATGAATCTGGCACGAAAGCTCAATCACGCCGCCGCGGTCAGCCTCGTCGCCCTGATCCTGCTGTGCGTAGCCGAGGAGGCGTGGCTGGCGCCGTTGCGGCTCGGCGGTTCCTGGCTGGTGCTGAAAGCGCTGCCGCTGCTGGCGCCGCTGTTCGGCATCCTGCACGGACGCCGCTACACCCACCAATGGACGTCGCTGCTGTCGCTCGCCTACTTCATGGAAGGCGCGGTGCGGGCGATGAGCGAGAACGGCATCCGGCGCTGGCTGGCGCTCGCCGAGATCGTCCTGGCGCTGGCGCTGTTCGCCGCGACGGTCGCTTATGCGCGGGCGTCGTCGGGCCGCGCGCCGGGCGGCTGAGCGGCGGCCGCGCCGCTTCAGGTCCTTTCGCGCCGCCCCTCGCGCCCTTCGGCGCGCCGCGGCCGCGCTTCGGCCGCCGGAACCGCCGAAATCAAGTTGATCTTCTCGACCGCCAGCACCACTTCGCGCGCCAGTTCGATGAGCTTGCGCCGCTCGGTGCGCGCCTGCGCGCGCAGCATCTCGAAAGCGTCCTGGCGGCTGAGGCGGCGGCGCTCCATCATGATGCCGATGGCCAGCGAGACATCGCGGTCGGCGTCGAGCGCCGTCTGCAACTGGCGGCCGGTGTCGCGCAGCTTCTTGACGTCGGCGGCGCGGGCAAACGCCGCCTCGATGGCCGGCACCAGCCGGTCGGGGTCGGCCGGCTTGACGACGTAGCCCATCGCCCCGGCCTCGGAAGCCTGTTCGACGAGTTCCTCGTCGCTGTAGGCCGTGAGGAAAATGAACGGCACCTCGTTGTCGGCATCGTGCAGGCGCCAGGCGAGGTCGATGCCCGAGAGGCCCGGCATGCGCACGTCGAGGATGGCGAGGTCGATGCCGCCGCCCGCCAGGACGTCTTCGGCTTCCTCGACCGACGACGCGGTGGCGACGCGATAGCCGGCCTGGCGCAGGCCTTCGCCCAGCGTCGCCAGGACCAGCCTGTCATCGTCCAGCAACAGCAGCCGTTTCGGCTCGCTCGTTTCGTTTGTCATCATTGGCTCCTTAGCATTTCAAAGTCACGATCGGGGGTTCCAGCGTCAGCTTGGCGACGACGCCGGCTGCGCTTTCGGTCAATTCGAAGTAGGCGCCGCGCCGCGGCAGCAGCGAACGGATCAGTTGCAGGCCGCTGCCGCTGCCGGGCAGAGGCCGCTTGCCGCCGTCGGCAAGCCGGCCGGAATTGGTGACCGACAGCGACACCCGCTCCCTGGCGATGTCGATCCTCAGGTCGATGGCGAGCACGGCTTCGGCGCTGCCGTGCTTGACGGCGTTGAAGACGATTTCGTTGAGCACCAGCGCGATCGGCACGGCTTCGATTTCGCTGACGACGACCCTGCAGCCCAGGCTGTGCTCCTCGTTGTGGAAGCTCATGCCGCGATGCATCAACTGGCCGATGCCGGAGACGACTTCCTTGAGGATGTCGTCCAGCATCACGCGCACCCCGCCCGGCCGGCCCTGCAGGCCGTAGATGATGGCGACCGCCTGCACCTGGGCGATCGCCGCGTTGATGACCGCCGCCACTTCGGCGTGCTGGTTGGCGTAGTTGCGCAGCATGCCGGTGACGCCTTGCAGGTTGTTCTTGATGCGGTGGTGGACTTCGCGCACCAGGGCGTCGCGCTGGGCGCGCGACGACTCCTCGGCCTGGCGCTCCAGGCGCTTCTGCTCGGTGATGTCCTCGCTCATGCACACCACCTGGACGACGCGGCCGGCGGCGTCGCGCACCGGCGCGGAGCGGTGGCGGATGTGGCTGATCCCGCCGTCGGCGCACAGGATGCGGAACTGTATTTCCAGGGGACGCTCGGCCTGGCGCTGCGTCACCGTTTCGAGCACGCGCGCCTGGTCTTCGGGATGGATCGCCTGCATCCACTTGAAGGGCGATGCGTACAGTTCCTCGGCCGGCCGGCCCCAGATCTTTTCGTAAGCCGGGCTGGCGTAATAGACCTGGGTGCCGTCTGGCGCGGCGATCCAGAACACTTCGTCGACATGCTCGGCGACCTGGCGAAAGCGCGCCTCGCTCTCGCGCAACGCCTGTTCGATGCGCTTGCGCTCGGTGATGTCCTCGCCGATCAGCGCGCGCATCGGTTCGCCGTCGCCTTCGTCGACCGGGAAGGAGCGCACCGCCAGCCAGCGCTCCTGGCCATCCGGACGGCGGATGCGGAACTCGGCGCTGGCCGCGCCCTCGCTTTCGGTTTGCGCGATGAAGGCCTTGACCGCCGGGCGGTCGTCCTCGACGGTCAGGCGATACGGCAGCTCGGGCGCGTCGAAGATCGCCGCCAGGCTGAGGCCGAGGATCTTCTCGGCGGCGGCGTTGAGGTAATGGAAACGGCCGTCGCGCAGCGAATAGGTCGCGGCGGCGTCGAGCATGTGATCGGCGAAGGCGAAGGAGCGGCAGCTTGGCCCCTCGGGTTGGTTCATCGCAACTCCCAACAGCAAAGTGCCGCACCTACCCAGGTGCGGCGCGCGGGATCCCGGGCGCCGGTTGACGTACTGACTATCGGCGCGCGGGGCAGGCGCGCCATTCCTCCGCCACGAATGGCCGGGTCGGCGGAGGGGTTGCGACAGTCTACCTCACACTTGCGGATTTACGCGCTCCGGCCCCGCTTCGAGTTTGTTGAGCGCGTTGATGTAGGCCTTGGCCGAGGCGACGATGATGTCGGTATCCGCTCCCTGTCCATTGACGATGCGGCCGTCCTTCGCCAGCCGCACGGTGACTTCGCCCTGGGCGTCGGTGCCGGTGGTGATGGCATTCACCGAGTAGAGCAGCAGGTCGGCGCCGCTCGCGGCAACTTCCTCGATGGCACGGAAGGTGGCGTCGACCGGCCCGCTGCCGACGGCTTCGACGTTGCGCTCGGCGCGCGACTGACCGCTGCCCACCGCCAGCGTCAAGCGCGCCCGCGGCGGCTCGCCGGTCTCGGAATGGAACATCGACGCGACCAGGCGATAGTGCTCCTGCGCGGGCGTGACGGTTTCGTCGCCGATCAGCGCGTAGATGTCCTCGTCGAAGATTTCGCGCTTCTTGTCGGCGAGCTCCTTGAAGTGGCCGAAGGCGGCGTTGAGCGCTTCCTCGCTCGCCAGTTCGATGCCGAGTTCCTTCAGCCGCGAACGAAAGGCGCTGCGGCCGGAAAGCTTGCCCAGCGTCAGGCGGTTGTTGGTCCAGCCGACATCCTCGGCGCGCATGATTTCGTAGGTCTCGCGGTGCTTCAGGACGCCGTCCTGGTGGATGCCCGACTCGTGGGCGAAGGCGTTGGCGCCGACCACCGCCTTGTTCGGCTGCACCGCATAGCCGGTGATCTGCGAAACGAGTTTCGAGGCCGGCACGATCTGCGTCGCGTCAATGCGCGTGTCGCAGGTGAAGAGGTCGCCGCGCGTGCGCACCGCCATCACGACTTCCTCCAGCGAGGCGTTGCCGGCGCGCTCGCCGAGGCCGTTGATGGTGCACTCGACCTGGCGCGCGCCGGCCAGGACGGCGGACAGCGAGTTGGCGACGGCCAGGCCGAGATCGTTGTGGCAGTGGGTCGACCAGACCACCTTGTCGGCCGCCGGCACCGCCTCGATGAGCCGGCGCATGCGCTCGCCCCAGACTTCCGGAATGCTGTAGCCGACGGTGTCGGGCACGTTGATCGTGGTGGCGCCAGCCTTGATGACGGCGTCGAAGACGCGGCAGAGGAAATCGAAGTCAGAGCGGACGGCGTCCTCGGCGGAGAACTCGACGTCGTCGGTGTATTGGCGCGCCAGCTTGACCGCCGCCACCGCCGCCTCGACCACCTGGTCCGGCGTCATGCGCAGCTTCTTTTCCATGTGGATCGGGCTGGTGGCGATGAAGGTGTGGATGCGGCCGGACCGGGCCGGCTTGATGGCCTCGCCGGCGCGCTGCACGTCCTTGTCGTTGGCGCGGGCCAGGCCGCAGACCGTGGATTCCTTGATGGCTTCGGCGATAGCCTTCACCGCCTCGAAGTCGCCGGGGGAAGCCGCCGGGAAGCCCGCCTCGATGACATCGACGCGCATGCGCTCCAGTTGGCGGGCGATGCGCAGCTTCTCGTCCTTCGTCATGGCGGCGCCGGGGCTCTGCTCGCCGTCGCGGAGCGTGGTATCGAAGATGGTGAGGTGTTGCTTGCTCATGCTCGTCTCCTGTGGAGTACGTTCGAACGGAGCCTGCCGGTCGTGCCGTCAGACCTGGGGGAAAAACCGGATTGTGGGGGGTATGTTTGCTAGCGCGCGCGGCGCAGCAGCGGCAGCAGTTTGGCGCGCAGGGGACGCGGCGCCAGCAGCAAGCCGGAGAAGGCGAGGAATACGGCAACGAAGGAAAGTGTCGCAAACATGGGCTCGACTATATCGACATTAATCCGGCCGCGCAACACCCTTGTTGCGGCCGCCGTTGCGCTTGTCCAACAGTTCCCACGCCAGCATGGCGTAGCCCGACAGCGCGTAGGCGAGGAACAGCGCGAACAACACGCCCGGCGGATAGCTCGACACCAGGGCATAGCCGAGCACAATGGCCGGCACCGCCATGAAGGGCACGCTGCGGCGCAGGTTGATGTCCTTGCCGCTCCAGTAGCGCACGGTGCTGACCATGGTGAGGCCGGCGAACAACGTCAGGGCGAAGGCGTACCAGCGCACCGTCTCGCCGGCGATGTCGAGGTCGTTGATGATCCAGACGAAGCCCGCCACCAGCGCCGCCGCCGCAGGACTCGGTAGACCCTGGAACCAGCGCTTGTCGACGATGCCGATGTTGGTGTTGAAGCGCGCCAGGCGCAGCGCGGCGCCGGCGCAATAGACGAAGGCCGCGATCCAACCCCACTTGCCCATGCCCTTCAGCGCCCACTCGAAGACCACCAGCGCCGGGGCGGCACCGAAGGACACCATGTCCGACAGCGAATCGTATTCGGCGCCGAAGGCGCTCTGCGTGCGCGTCATGCGCGCGACGCGGCCGTCAAGGCCGTCGAACACCATGGCGATGAAGATCGCCACCGCCGCGTACTCGAAGCGCCCGGTCATCGCCTGGACGATGGCGTAGAAGCCGGCGAACAGCGCCGCCGTCGTCAGCAGGTTGGGCAGCACGTAGATGCCGCGCCGGCGCAGTTCCGGGTTCATCAGGGCTTTGCGGGGACGGATTTCCGGCATGGCGGAGTTTCGCTAGGAATGCGGAGCGGCTATTGTAGCCGCTCGCACGGGCCGCCGGCGCGGCGGCCGTATTATGCCAAAAGCAACTTGAAGGTGGCGCCGGCGACGGCGCAGGCGCCGATCGTCGGGATGATGCCGGCCTTGTAGCGGAACAGCGCCAGCGCCGCGCCGACGGCGAGCAGCGCCGAAAACGCCTCGAAGTGGCCGGCAAACGGCGTGGCAGTCGTGCCCTGCGGCCATAGCACGTGCCAGGCGAAGAACACCGCCAGGTTGATGACGACGCCGACGACGGCGGCCGTGATGCCGGTGAGCGGCGCGGTGAACTTGATGTCGCCGTGGGTGGCTTCGACCAGCGGGCCGCCGACGAGGATGAACAGGAAGCTCGGCAGGAAGGTGAAGAAGGTGGCGACCGCCGCGCCGGCCAGGCCCGCCAGGAACAGCGCATCGCCGCCGAACAACTGCTTCGTCCAGCCGCCGACGAAGCCGACGAAGGTGACCACCATGATCAGCGGCCCGGGCGTCGTCTCGCCCAGCGCCAGGCCGTCGATCATCTGCAAGCCCGTCAGCCAGCCATACGTCTCCACCCCGCCTTGATAGACGTAGGGCAGCACGGCGTAGGCGCCGCCGAAGGTCAGCATGGCGGCCTTGGTGAAAAACCAGCCCATCTGCGTCAGTTCGCCGTGCCAGCCGTAGGCCGCTGCTAGAAACCCCAGCGCCAACAGCCACAGGGCGAGACCGATGGCCACCAGCGCGGCAAAACGGCCGCGCGTGAAGCGCGCATGCTCGGGCGTCGGTGTCGCGTCGTCTATGATGGCCGGGCCGTAATGCCTGCCCACGGCGCCGTGCCCGCCGCCGGTCTTGAATTTGTCGGGCGCCGCCTGGCCGCCGACGTAGCCGATGATGCCGGCCGCCAGCACGATGGCGGGGAATGGCACGTTGAAGGCGAAGATGGCGACGAAGGCCGCTGCCGCCAGCGACCACAGCGCGGCGTTCCTCAGCGCGCGCGAACCGATGCGCCAGGCGGCGAACAGCACGATGGCGGTGACGGCCGGCTTGATGCCGTAGAGCACGCCCGCCACCAGCGGTACGCTGCCGTATGACATGTAAATGTCGCTCAAGACCACCAGCAGGAAGAACGACGGCAGGAAGAACAGCACGCCGGCCGCGATGCCGCCGCGCACGCGATGCATCATCCAGCCGATGTAGATGGCGAGCTGGGTCGCCTCCGGCCCCGGCAGCAGCATGCAGTAGTTGAGCGCGTGCAAAAACCGCCGTTCGGAAATCCAACGCCGTTTTTCCACCAGTTCCTGGTGCATCATGGCGATCTGTCCCGCCGGCCCGCCGAAGCTGACGAAGCCGAGCTTGAGCCAGTAGCGCAGCGCGGCGGCGAAGGCGACGGGAGCAGGCGCGGCGGTATGAAGCGGTTCGGCGGTGTCCATGGCAAGAGCCCAGTCCAGCCGGTATCCTACCCTGCGCCGGCGCCGCGGCGCGATGCGGCAACCTGAACAAGTCGAGGAACGAATGAGCGAAGAAGCGGCCCGGCAAGACGGCGACGGTCATGCCGAAGATACCAAGAACCTGCTGCTGGAAGCCGGCGGCGGCGCCCTCGTGCTGGTGCTGCTGGCGCTGACGGTGTCGATGGTCCTGATCTTCTCGCTGCGCGACGACGTCGCCGGACTGGAAGAACAGGCGCGGAAATCGGCGAAGGCGACGAAGGCCATGGAGGAGGAACTGGCCGGCCTCAAGGAGAACCTCAGCGCGGCGGCCCGCCGCGCCGGCGCGGCACGGCCGAGCAACATCGACGCCGCCGATCCCGCCAGCGACTGCGTCATCAAACCCGGCGCCAAGAACAGCCTGGCCGACTGCATCAAGCTCAGTCCGCAGGATTGACGCGGCGGGGTCGCCCGCTCGGGTGTCAGCCGCGGCCGCGCATCAAGCGGTTCAGCCAGGGCGTGAGGGCGAGCAGGGCCAGTCCGGCGCCGACCGACGAGCCGACCAGAAACCAGTAGAGCGGAATGCCGCTGCCCTTGAGCATGGCTTCGAGCGTGCCCGACAAGTAGTTCGCGGCGGCGGAACTGAGCAGCCAGACGCCCATCAGCAGGCTTGCCAGCCTTGCCGGCGCGAGTTTCGACACCATGGCCAAGCCGACGGGCGACAGCATGAGTTCGCCGACGGTGTGCAGCGCATAGACGGCGACCAGCCATTGCGGGCCGACCGTGCCGAAGCGTTCGGCACGGTCCTGGGCGACGGCCAGCACGACGAAGCCGAGCCCCAGCACCAGCATGCCGAGCGCCTGCTTGGCGGTGTCGGAAAGCGCGTGCTTCGAGACGTCCAGCCGCGTCCACGCCGCGGCCAGGGCGGGCGCGAGCAGGACGATCAATAGCGGATTGACGGACTGGAACCACGAGGCGGGAATCTCCGTGCCGAAGACGTGGCGGTCGGTGCGATTGTCGGCGAACAGGTTCATGGTGCCGCCGGCCTGCTCGAAGCCCATCCAGAAGAAGACGACGAAGAAGGCGACGATGCAGATGGCGGCGATGGCGTCCCAGTCCGCCCGCGACAGCGGCGGCGCGGCGGCGGCGCGACGCCCGAGCAGCTTCGACGCCAGAACCGGGCCGCCGAGCGCCGCCAGGGCGAGCGCCAGTTTCGCCGGCGGCGACAGCGCGGCGGCGACGCCGGAAAGCGGACGCCAGAGCGCGACGGCGGCGGCGACGAAGACAATTGCGGCGGCGGACGTCGCGGCGATGCGCAGCCAGTCGGCTCGCCCCATCCGCGCCTGGCCGGGGCGCAGGCCGGCGTTGCCGAG
>DAIEEM010000041.1 GCA_027325905.1 Rhodocyclaceae bacterium | reverse complement strand
GGGTGATGCGTTCGCGCAGGCCGTTCATGGCCTTCGAGGCCCAGCGGCGGAAGGCCGTGTCGCGGCGGTTCTGGCGGATCGAGCCGACGCAGTCGTAGCCTTCGCGCATCTTGGCGACGAGCTTGCCGATTTCCTCGGGCGGGTTCTGCAAGTCGGCGTCGAGCGTGACGACGATGTCGCCGCGGCTGTGCTCGAAGGCGGCCATGATCGCCATGTGCTGGCCGGCGTTGGCGGCGAGCAGGATGGCGCGCGTGACGTCGGGCCGCGCTTCCCATTGCGTACGCAGCATGGCGGCGGAGCGGTCCTTGCTGCCGTCGTCGACGAAGATGATTTCATAGGCTGCGCCCAGTGCGTCCAGCGCCGGGTAAAGTCGCGCGAACAGCGCGGGCAAGCCGGCTTCCTCGTTATAGACCGGGACGATGACGGAGAGTTCGGGGCGGATCATTGCAGCCTCAGGATTTCGCCAAGCGCGGAGCATACACGGTCCACATCGCCGTCCGCCATCGCCGGGAACAGCGGCAGCGTGGCGATGCGGCGGCCGATGTCCTCGGCGTGCGGGAAGTCGCCTTCTTTCCAGCCGCGGGCGCGGTAGAGGCTGAAAAGATGCAGGGCGGGGTAATGCACGCCGACGCCCAGCCCTCGCCCCTTCATGGCGGCGATGAAGGCGCCGCGGTCTGTGCCCGGCGGCAGCAGTACCTGGAACATGTGCCAGTTCGAGTTGGCGAAATCCGGCAGCGGCAGGCCGAGGCCCAACTGCGGGTCGAGGCGCTCGAAATAGCGGCGGGCGAGGGCGCGGCGGCGCGCCGTGAAGGCGGCGAGATGCGGCAATTGGCCGAGGCCGATGGCGGCGGCGACGTCGGTGAGGTTGAATTTGCCGCCGAGCACGTCGACGTCCATGTCGCCGTTGGGGAAGCGCTTGACGCCCTGCAGGCGCAGGTGTTCGCACAGGGCGGGATCGACGTCCGGCGGCAGCACCAGCGCGCCACCCTCGCTGGTGGTGAGGTTCTTGTTGGCATGGAAGCTGAAGGAGACGAAGTCGCCGAATGCACCGATCGGCTTGCCGTTCCATGAAGCGCCCAGCGATTGGGCCGCGTCTTCGACGACGCGCAGCTTGTGCTGGCCGGCGACGGCGTAGAGGGCGTCGCGGTCGGCGGGCAGGCCGGCAAGATCGACGGGAATGAGCGCCTTCGTTTTCGCGGTGATCGCCGCCGCTATCTTTGCCGCATCGATGTTGCGCGTCGCCGGATCGACGTCGACGAATACCGGACGGGCGCCGACTTCGAGAATGACGTTGGCTGTCGCCACCCAGGTCAAAGGCGTCGTGATGACTTCGTCGCCGGGGCCGACGCCGGCCAGGCGCAGCGCGATTTCCAGCGTCGCCGTGCCGGAGTTGAAGGCGCGCACGGTGCGCCCGCCGCAGTACTCGGACAGCGCCGCTTCGAACGCTTGCACTTTCGGCCCGCTGGTGATCCAGCCCGAGCGCAGCACCTCGCCGACGGCGGCGATGGTCGCCTCGTCGATCGACGGGCGCGTGAAAGGCAGGAACGGCAGGCTACTCACGACTTCGCCACCAGCCAGACGCCGATGACGATGATGCCGATGCCGAGCAGCTTCTGGCTGGCCAGCGGCTCGCCGAACCAGAAGTAGGCGATGAAGGCGTTGATGACGTAGCCGATCGAGAGCATCGGATAGGCGATCGATACTGGCGCCCGCGACAGCGCCATGATCCAGACCACCAGGCTCACGGCATAGCAGGCCATGCCGCCCATGATGTGCGGCTCGAAGGCGAGCTTCAGGCCGATTGGCACGAGGTTGTCGATCTGGAACGCGAAATGGCCGACGGCATTGGTGCCGGCCTTGAGCAGCAGTTGCGCAGCGGCGTTGAGCAGCACGCCGGTGAGGACGAGGGCGAAGGCGATGGCGGTCATGGTTTGTCCACGATGATGCGGCGCGTGTCCGCGGCGAGCAGGTGCATGGGAAGTCCTTGCGCTTGGAAGCGCCGGTAGTCGTCGGGCGACATCAGTGCCAGCGCCTGCGGGGCGGCCTGCCAGGCCGCCGCGAAGCCGGCGAAGTCGGGAATGAACTTGCCGGGTTCCTGGGCGATGCCGAATTCGAGCTCGTCCTTGTATGCCACCATGGTCATGGTGCGCTTGAGGTAGAAGGGCAGCGTCTGGTCGTAGGTGTTGACGCTGAAGAACGGCACATCGGCGGCGGCTTCGGTGCGGACGCGCTGGGCGATATGGTAGGCGGAATTCGACGGCGACAGGCTGTCGTGGCCGTTCAGCGCCAACTGGGCGCACAGCAGGCCGGCCAGCGCCAGGCTGGCGACGGCGGCGTCGGCCTTGCCGCGCGCCGCCAGGACGAAGGCGATGGCGGCGCCGGCGGCGAGGCAGCCGCTGGCGGCGACCAGCCAGGGTACGTAGTGGGCATAGAGCGCGGCCGGCACTTCCGGGCTGCTCAGCTGGACCACCTGCGGCGCCAGCGCCATGCCGGCGAGGCCGAGCGGAATCCACGGCAGCGCATGCCAGCGCAGCGCCCGCGCCCCGATGCGCGCGAGCTGCCAGCCGATCAGGGCGGCGAGCGCCGGGAACAGCGGCAGGATGTAGGACACCAGCTTCGAGTCGGAGACGGAAAAAAAGCCGAACACGACGACGATCCAGACCAGCAGGAAGCGGCGCGGCTGGAAGCGCATGGCGTCCTGCGCCGGCGCATAGCGCAGCGCGGCGAGAAAGCTGACCAGCCACGGCAGCACGCCGCCGAGCAGGATCGGCACGAAGTACCACATCGGCTGGTAGCGGCCGTGCACCTTGGTCAGGAAGCGCTCGAAGTGCTCGTGGATGAAGAAGAAGTGCGCGAACTCGGGGTTGACCACGGACACGGCGACGAACCACGGCGCCGTGATGGCGAGCAGGATGGCGATGCCGGAGGCGAGGTGCAGCTTCTTCCACAGCGCGAAATCACGCTGCCAGAGCGTATAGGCCACGACTGTCGCGCCCGGCAGCACGAGGCCGATGAGGCCCTTCGACAGCACGGCGCCGCCGAGCAGGGCCCAGGCCGTCCACATCCAGCGGCGCGTCTGCAGCGGCCGGGCTTCGTCGCGCTGCGCCAGGACAAAGGCGAATACGGCGCTGGCGAGGAAGAAGCTCACGCCCATGTCGAGCGTGTTGATGTGGCCGATGAGGACGTAGAGCAGGCTGCTGGCGAGTACGCATCCGGCATAGAGGCCGGCGCGCAATCCCCACAGGCGCGCGGCCATGTAGGCGGCGGCCAGCACGCCGAGAAAGCCGGTCAGGGCCGCCCACAGGCGGGCGGTCCACTCGTGCTCGCCGAACAGCTCGAACGCGGTGGCGGTCGCCCAGTACTGCAGCGCCGGTTTTTCGAAATACTTGATGCCGTTCACGCGTGGCGTCGTCCAGTCGCCGCTGGCGACCATTTCGCGCGGAATCTCGGCATAGCGGCCTTCGTCGGGCTTGACCAGCTTGCGGTAGTCGAGCGGGCCGAACCAGATCACCGCGAACAGCGCCAGCAATGTCGCCAGCGCGGCCCAGCGGCGCGATGCCGGCGCCGCCGTCACGCGGCTTCCCGCTCGACGACGAGCGCAGCGGCGACTTTGCGGCCTTCGGCCACCAGGATGTTGTAAGTGCGGCAGGCGGCGGCCGTATCCATCACTTCGACGCCGACGCGGGCCTCGATCAGCGGACGCAAAATCGCCGGCGCCGGGAAGCGCTGGCGTTCGCCGGTGCCCAGCAGCAGTAAGTCGCAGCCGATGGCGGCGAGCGGCGCGAGATGCGCGGTCGCCAAATCGGCGAAAGCATCCGGTCCCCATGCCGCATCGAGGCGATCCGGCTGCAGCAGCAGGCTGCGTTCCAGGCGCTGGCCGTCGACGGCGACATAGCCGGGGCCATGCGCCGTGACGACATGAAAGCTGGGGCGGGAATCGGCGTAGAGTTTCATCGGGCTGGAATTGAGGCGCCGTCTCGATTTGCGGGTGGGCAGGGCCTCCGGTAAGATTATACCTATTTCCCGACCCGGCCTTTGCGCCGGCCAACGCGGCGCCGTGCCGTACCATGGCGATATCCCGGAAGGATGGTTCGACCCGATGCAACCGATAGCGAAATCCGCCAAGCTCGCCAACGTCTGTTATGACATCCGCGGCCCCGTGCTCGCGCGCGCCAAGCAGATGGAGGACGAGGGCCACCGCATCATCAAGCTCAACATCGGCAACCTCGGTGCCTTCGGCTTCGATTCGCCCGAGGAAATCCAGCAGGACATGATCCGCAACCTGCCGAACGCTTCCGGCTATACGGACTCGAAAGGCATCTTCGCCGCGCGCAAGGCGGTGATGCACTACACGCAGCAGAAGGGCATCAAGGGCGTGACCATCGAGGACATCTACCTCGGCAACGGCTCCTCCGAACTGATCGTGATGTCGATGAACGCGCTGCTCAACAGCGGCGACGAAGTATTGGTGCCGGCGCCCGACTACCCGCTATGGACGGCGGCCGTCAGCCTCTCGGGCGGTACGCCGCGCCATTACATCTGCGACGAGTCGAACGGCTGGCTGCCGGATGTCGACGACATCCGCGCCAAGATCACGCCGAACACGCGCGCGCTGGTGGTCATCAATCCCAATAATCCGACCGGCGCGCTCTATCCCGACGACTTGCTCAAGGAATTGATCGAAATCGCGCGTACCCACGACCTCATCCTCTACGCCGACGAGATGTACGACAAGATGCTCTACGACGGCGAGAAGCACACCGCGCTGGCGTCGCTGTCGGAGGACGTGCTGACCATCAGCTTCAACGGCCTGTCGAAGAACTACCGCTCCTGCGGCTACCGTTCGGGCTGGATGGTCGTCTCCGGCGAGAAGCGGCCGGCGGCCGACTACATCGAAGGCCTCGACATGCTGGCGTCGATGCGCCTGTGCGCCAACGCGCCGGGGCAGTATGCCATTCAGACGGCCCTCGGCGGCTATCAGAGCATCAACGACCTGATCGCGCCCGGCGGCCGCCTGTGCCGTCAGCGCGACGTCGCCTACGAGTTGATCAGCGCGATTCCCGGCGTCACCTGCGTCAAGCCCAAGGCGACGCTCTATATGTTCCCGCGGCTGGACCCCAAGATCTATCCGATCGACGACGACCAGAAATTCATCCTCGAACTGCTGCAGGAACAGCGCGTGCTGCTGGTGCAGGGCACCGGCTTCAATTGGCCTTACCCCGACCATTTCCGCATCGTCTTCCTGCCGCACGAGGACGACCTGCGCGAAGCCATCGGCCGCGTCGAGCGTTTCCTCGATGGCTACCGGAAGCGGCGCGCAACCTAATTCGCTTCACACACTTTTCACTGAACCCATGAACCCAATAAACGTTGGACTCCTCGGCATCGGCACGGTCGGGGGCGGCACCTACACTGTCCTGACGCGCAACGAGGCGGAAATCACACGCCGCGCCGGCCGGCCGATCCGCATTTCCGTGGTCGCCGACAAGAACGTCGAACTGGCGAAACAGGTTACCGGCGGCAAGGTGCGCATCAGCGACGACGCCTTCGCCGTCGTCGCCGATCCCGAGGTCGACATCGTCGTCGAACTCATCGGCGGCTACGGCGTCGCCAAGGATCTGGTGCTCAAGGCCATCGAGAACGGCAAGCACGTCGTCACCGCCAACAAGGCGTTGCTCGCCGTGCATGGCAATGAAATTTTCGCCGCCGCGCAGAAGAAGGGCGTCATGGTCGCGTTCGAGGCGGCGGTGGCCGGCGGCATCCCGATCATCAAGGCGCTGCGCGAAGGCCTCACGGCCAATCGTATCCAGTGGATCGCCGGCATCATCAACGGCACCACCAACTTCATCCTGTCGGAGATGCGCGACAAGGGCCTGCCCTTCGCCGACGTGCTGAAGGAGGCGCAACGCCTCGGCTATGCCGAGGCCGACCCGACCTTCGACATCGAAGGCATCGACGCCGCGCACAAGCTCACCATCATGTCGGCGATCGCCTTCGGCATCCCGATGCAGTTCGACAAGGCCTACGTCGAAGGCATCAGCAAGCTCGACGCCGACGACATCAAGTACGCCGAGCAGCTCGGCTACCGCATCAAGCTCTTGGGTATTACCAAACGCCGTTCCGACGGCATCGAGCTGCGCGTGCATCCGACGCTGGTGCCCTCCAAGCGCCTGATCGCCAATGTCGAAGGCGCCATGAACGCCGTGCTGGTGCAGGCCGACGCCGTCGGCGCCACGCTCTACTATGGCAAGGGCGCAGGAGCCGAGCCGACGGCCAGCGCCGTCATCGCCGACCTCGTCGACATCACCCGCATGCACACCTCCGATCCCGAGCACCGCGTGCCGCACCTGGCGTTCCAGCCGAACGCCGTGGTCGATACGCCGATCCTGCCGATGGCGGAAGTCGAAACCAGCTACTACCTGCGCCTGCGTGTCGAGGACAAGCCCGGCGTGCTGGCCGAAGTCACGCGCATCCTCGCCGACCAGCAGATTTCCATCGACGCCATGATCCAGCGCGAACCGGGCGAAGGCGAGGACCAGACCGACATCATTATGCTGACGCATCTGACGCGCGAGAAGAACATCGACGTCGCCATCGCGAAGATCGAATCGCTGCCGGTAGTCAAGCGCAAGGTGATCCGCCTGCGTCTCGAAAACCTCGACAAGTAGGCCGAGCCCATGCGCTACCTCAGCACCCGCGGTCATGCGGAATCCCAGGCGTTCTGCGACATCCTGCTCGGTGGCCTGGCGCCCGACGGCGGGCTCTATCTGCCGGAGATCTATCCGCAGGTCAGCGCCGCCGAACTGGCCGAATGGCGCGAGCTGCCGTACCACGCGCTGGCGCTGCGCGTGTTGCAGAAATTCATCGACGACATCCCGGCTTGCGACCTGAAGACGCTGGTCGATCGCACCTATACGGCGCAGACCTACCGTTGGTGCCGCGCCGGCCGCGATGCCGGCGACATCACGCCGCTGACGACGCTGGCGCCCGGCTTCCACCTGCTCGAACTCTCCAACGGCCCGACGCTCGCCTTCAAGGACATGGCGATGCAACTGCTCGGCAACCTGTTCGAGTACGTGCTCGACAAGCGCCACGAGACCATCAACATCCTCGGCGCCACCTCGGGCGACACCGGCTCGGCGGCTGAGTACGCGATGCGCGGCAAGCGCGGCGTGCGCGTCTTCATGCTGTCACCGCACGGCAAGATGTCCGCCTTCCAGCGCGCGCAGATGTACTCGCTGGCGGACGCCAATATTTTCAATATCGCCATCACGGCGATGTTCGACGACTGCCAGGACATCGTGAAAGCCGTGTCGAACGATGCCGCCTTCAAGGCGCGGTACAAGATCGGTGCCGTCAATTCGATCAACTGGGCGCGCGTGGCGGCGCAGGTCGTCTATTACTTCAAGGGCTATTTCGAGGCCAGCAAGTCGAACGACCAGCACGTCGACTTCTGCGTGCCGTCGGGCAACTTCGGCAACATCTGCGCCGGCCACATCGCGCGCATGATGGGCCTGCCGATCGGCCGGTTGGTACTGGCCACCAACGAGAACGACGTGCTCGACGAATTTTTCCGCACGGGTGTCTACCGCCCGCGCAGCACCGCCGAGACTTGCGTGACTTCGAGCCCGTCGATGGACATCTCCAAGGCGTCGAACTTCGAGCGCTTCGTCTTCGACCTCGTCGGCCGCGACGCCGACGTCGTGCGCGAGCTATGGAAGGAAGTGGATGCCGGCCGCAGCTTCGACCTGAGCAAGACGCCTTACTTCGCCAAGTTGCCCCAATACGGCTTCGTTTCGGGGCGCAGCACGCATGCCGACCGGCTGGCGACGATCCGCGACGTCTGGCAGAAATACGGCACCATGATCGACACGCACACCGCCGACGCCGTCAAGGTGGCGCGCGAACATGTCGATGCGCGCACGCCGATGGTGGTGCTGGAAACTGCGCAGCCGGTGAAATTCGCCGAGACGATCCAGGAGGCGCTGGGGCGCGATCCGATGCGGCCGGCCGAGTTGGAGGGCATCGAGAACCTGCCGCAGCGCGTCGCGGTGATGCCCGCGGATGCGGAAGCCGTCAAGGCTTTCGTCGTCCGTCATTGCGGCTGAGGCGTCGGTCGAGCGGCTCCGGCGACAGGATGGCGACCAAGGCCAGGACGCCAGCGGCGTGGGTTGCCGAACATCGCAAGATCGCCACCGCCCTAAAGCAACGCGGGGGCATGCGCGCGTTGCGGAAGAGTTGCGGCAGCCTCAGCGTCGAAGCGGGCGCCCGGAAACAGGTATAGGGCGCCTCTTCCGATCGCTACTTCAAGCTCCAGACGACGATTTTCCGGCCCGCGCTCAACGCGAAGTAGCGTCCGTCGCCGGAAACCGCGATGTTCCCAGGCATGGCCTTGATTCGTTGTAGCAGCGTCCGATGCTGTCCGTCCCATATCCTGACGGCGCCATTGACGCTCTCGATCAGATATTTTCCGTCGCGCGTATAGCGGACAAAGGCGCGTCCGCTCTCTCCGCTCTCGGAGTCGACAATCACTCCGGATGCCGCATCGATAATAACGATCGACGGCACTCCCCCTGCGACGGCAAGATGGATCCCGTCCGGGCTCCAAGCCAGACGCGTTGCATCCATTTCGAGCGTTCTGACGATAGCGCGCTTGCTCAAGTCGATGATGCGTACTTGATGACGGACGGGGCCGGCATCGAGGTTCGGTCCGGCCAAGGCAGCGAATTTCCCGTCCGGGCTCAGTGCCATCGAATCCGGGTAGAACCAGGCGGCTCCCAGGCCCCATACGGGATGCCAATCGGCCGTGTCGTACACGGTGAAGTTGTCGCCCAGAATCTCAGGGCTTCTGCTGAAGGCCCGAAACAGCCATTTGCCGTCCGGCGAAAATGCCACCGCCACGCAATTGACTCCACTGGAAGCCTTCATGCCGAAGACCACCGTCCCGGACCGGGGATTCCACACCGTATCGGTGCCGGCGAGGAACTTCCCGTTTGGACTGAAGCGCAGAGGTTCGGACGCCACCAGGTCGTCACGGCCATCCACCTTTTCGACGGTGCGGACGATTTTCCCGGTGCCGTTCCAATCCCACAGGCGGACGGTCGTCGTGTTTGGCGTACTCGTCGCCAGGTACTTCCCATCGGGACTGAAGTCCAGTCCCGTGACGTCTTCGTCCTCGGGCAGCGTTGCCACGATCGTGGCAACGTCTTTGCCCTCATTGGCGCTGTCGCCCCAGGTGCAGTGTCCGATAACCGAAAACTGCATCAGCACGAGCGCCAGAGCGCATTGCAGAAATACGCCAGGGCAAGCCCTATCGCCGGAAACGGCGAGTCCGGAAAATCGCTGCCGATGCCTCTTTGCAAACGTCATGGCAGCCGCAGTTGGCAAGTATCGTGGTCCGTTCCGCGCGGCTGACGCGGATTCCGTTCGCACATCGCGCACATCGTTTACCAAGGTGAACATATAAATGGATGCCGATTCCGTACGGCAGTCGCAACGGTGCCTGGCAGCGACGACGCTGTTGCCGCTTCGGCTATGCCGCAGTCGGCCGGTAGGCTACCATCAAGTGCATATGAGCATGCCGCGACGGGTCCTGTATGGTGCTCGGATGTCGGCGGGTGCTGTTGCTCTGCCACCGTCTGTGCCATCCTTGTTGCAGGCAGAAAAATAGCGAATGAACGACGACCTGGGACCGGCGCATTCATGCCTTCGTGCACAAACCGTGCGTCTAGAGCCATAACCGGCTGTTCACGGATTCCTACGGTAGACAAGCGTCCTGCCCGCCCAGCGGAACGTCCAGCAACGTCCGGTGTAGTAGGCGATTGACCTGCCCGCGTCGTCCCGGGCGGTGATCCACGGGCCGGCGTAGCCGGTCGCGGTCGCAGATGACCCGCCCCCGCCCGCTCGCTTCGGTGAAAACAACGTCCTTAATCACCTGCCCCTCAAGCCCCAAAATCCGCGTCGGGATGACCGCT
>DAIEEM010000037.1 GCA_027325905.1 Rhodocyclaceae bacterium | reverse complement strand
GCGGCGCGTCGCCACCCGCATCTGGTGGATGTACTCGGGGTCGTCGCTGTCGGCGCCGCCGTCGCGGTTGTGCTGCAGGTGCTCGAGGCAGGACAGGGCGATGAGGCGGAAGGCCGCCAGCGGCGGCATGGCGGCGTCGAGCGGAATCTCGGTCGCCTTGACCGGCGCCGGCGGCGTGCCGTGGAAAAGGCGGTAGCCGCGTTCGGCTTTCGACAGCAGGGCGGGCGCAACGGCGATGCGCTGCGCGATGTCGCGCGCCAGGTCGAAGAGGTGATGGGGCTCGCCGCCGGCGATCTCGATTTCGAGTTCCGATATCGCACAGCGTCTGCCGGCGGCGACGATCCAGCCGCGGTCGAAGGCCAGCAGCAGCGCGACGCCGGGCGCCGGCTCGAAGCGCCAGGTTGTGCGCAGGAAATTGGTTTCGAACAGCGGCGCGATGCGCTTGCGGATGCGGCCGCGGTCGAGCCGGTCGCGCACTTCTGGCGCATCGATGCCGGAGAAATCGAAGTCGCCGGTATAAGGAACCTCCCACTCGGGGCGCGACGTCAGCCCGGCCGCCGAGCGGCCTGCGCACTTGACCGTCTGCAGCCAGAGCCGGCCCTGGCGGCGCAGGCGCAGGGCGATGCCGCGCTTGTGCAGTTCCTGCGTCGGCGTGTCGTAGTAGAGGTTGACGAGGCGTTCGGTCTTGCGGGAGACGGCGTCCTTCAGACGCGGATGGCGCAGGAAGGCGCGCTGCGCGGCTTCCGGCAAAGCGAGCTTGAGTTCGACTTCCTCGGCCATGACGCGCCTGTCGTCGGATGGGGATGCCGGAGGTTACCATCACCGGCGCCGGGAAATGATGACAGGCTACGCCGGACGATACGCGCGCCGCCGTCCATGCCGATCGGCCGCGGCGCGTTCGACGCCAGGATGCGCCGTGCTCAGCGGTCGGCGCCGGGCGCCAGCCAGTGGCCGGACTTGCCGCCGGACTTCTCGATGAGGCCGATGCCGTCGATGCGCATGCCGCGATCCACGGCCTTGCACATGTCATAGATGGTGAGCAGGCCGACGGCGACGGCGGTGAGCGCCTCCATCTCGATGCCGGTGCGGCCGACGGTCTGCGCCGCGACCTCGCAGCGCACGGCGCAGCGTTCCTCGTCGATGGCGAATTCGACGGCGACATGGGTCAGCGGCAGCGGGTGGCACAGCGGAATGAGTTCGCCGGTGCGCTTGGCGCCCTGAATGGCGGCGATGCGCGCGACGCCCAGCACGTCGCCCTTCTTGGCGCTGCCGCCCTTGACCAGCGCCAGGGTGGCCGGCTGCATGGTGATGGTTCCGGCGGCGCGGGCGCGCCGCTCGGTTTCCGCCTTGCCGCCGACATCGACCATATGGGCTTGGCCGCCGGCGTCGAAATGGGTCAGGGGCATGGTCTTGGGCAGCCTATTGTCCGCCGCAGCACGGCGGCGGGATGTTGAGTTCCAGCCAGTAGCGCGCCATCTGCGCGAGCGTGTCGATGAGGCGCTGCCGCTCGGCGGGCTTGCGCACGAAGCTGTTGGCGCCGAGCATGGCGGCGGCGCGCACGTCCTCGGGCCGGTCCGAGGCGGACAGCACGGTAACCGGCAGCAGCCGCGAATTCGCCTGGGCGCGTATTGCCCGCAGCACGTCGAGGCCGCCGACGAGCGGCAAACCGAGGTCGAGCAGCACGAACATCGGCAACTCGTCCGCGGCGCGGTTCGCATAGTCGCCGCGGCAGCCGAAGAAATCGAGCGCCGCGACACCGTCCACGCAGACGCCGATCCGATCGCGCGGAACGACGCGGGAAAGGCCGTCGACGATCAGTGCGGCATCGTCGGCGCAGTCCTCGATCAAAAGGATGATGGGCGTGTTCAACAAAGTGGGCGCTTACAGGATTTTACTCGGAGAAGCTTACTTTACCTTGGCGGGGGGCGGCAATGCGCACGGTACCGACAGCGTTTCCGGCTATCATACGCGCATGCGTCGTTCGATGATCTTGCTGGCCTGCCTGGTGGCGGCGTGGGGCGCCCCGGTCGTCCTGGCCGAGGGCCTGCCCGACCTCGGGGAAGTGTCGCAGACCGACTTTTCCCCGCAGGTGGAAAAGAAGGTCGGCGAGTCCATCATGCAGGATATCCGGCAGAAGGAACCGTCCTATCTCGACGATCCGGAAGTCACCGGCTACCTCAACCGTCTCGGCCACCGGCTGGCGTCCAACAGCGAGGGCGCGCGCATGGAGTTCGAGTTCTTCGCCCTGCGCGACCCCACCTTGAACGCCTTCGCCCTGCCCGGCGGCTTCATCGGCGTGCATACCGGCCTGATTCTCGCCACGCAGTCCGAGTCCGAGCTGGCGTCGGTGCTGGCCCACGAAATCTCGCACGTCACGCAGCACCATATCGCGCGCGGCGTCAGCCAGCAGAGCCAGTCGTATGCGACCACGCTGCTGTCGCTGGCGGTCGCCATCCTGGCGGCGCGCACCGCCAACGGCGGCGACGCGGCGGCGGGCGCGCTGGTCGCCGGTCAGGCGGCCGGGGTACAGCAGCAGCTCGCCTACTCGCGCGACTTTGAGCGCGAGGCCGACCGTGTCGGCATCCAGGTGCTCGAGCGCTCGGGCTTCGATGTGCGCGGCATGGGCACTTTCTTCCAGCGCCTGCAGCGGTCCAGCCGGCTCTACGAGAACAACGCGCCCGCCTATTTGCAAACCCACCCGCTGACGACCGAACGCATCGCCGACATGGAGAACCGAATCCAGGCCATGCCCTACCACCAGGTGGCGGATTCCCTCGACTTCCAGTTGGTGCGGGCGAAATTGCGTTCGGAGGAAGGCACGCCCGAGGACGCGGTGGCGGATTTCGAATCCCAGATCAAGGAGCGCAAGTTCAGCTCGGAAGCTGCCGCCCGCTACGGCCTCGCTCGCGCCTTGATGCGCAAGCAGAACTATGCCGCCGCCGAAGCGCAGGTCGGCGAACTGCGCCGGATCAAGGCATCGTCGTCGATGATCGAGACGCTCGCCGCCGATTTGCGCATGAAGCAGGGCGACGCGGCCGGCGCCGCCCGGCTGCTGCGCAGCGCCGCCGCCCTCTATCCGCAGGAGCGCGCCGTAGCCTACGCGCTGGTCGAATCGCTGCTGGCGGCGAAACAGCCGCAGGAAGCCCTCAAGGTCACCATCGCCGACTTGCAGGCCTATACCACCGACTACCGCATGCACGGCCTGCAGGCGGAAACCTACGCCGCCCTGGGCAAACGCCTCGAACAGCATCGGGCCCAGGGCGAGTCTTACGCCTTGCAGGGGATGCTGATGCCGGCGATCGAGCAGTTCGAATTGGCCCAGAAGGCGCCCGACGGCGATTTCTACGAGCATTCGCAAGTCGATGCGCGCTTGCGCGCCCTCAAGCGCCAGCAGGCCGACGAGGCCAAGCAGAAGAAGCAGCCCTAGCGCCGAATACGGGCTTTCGGGCCTGTCGCAGGCGCCAGCGCCGAATCGGCAGTACTTATTCCTCTATCGAAAATTCGAGTTGGTCGCCGCCAGGCGGAATTGCTAGCCTTCGAGCCTCACAAGAATGGGTCCGAAAAGACCCAAATTCCCCAGGAGGAACGGCAATCATGGCGTTGGTCAACCCGCACGGCGGCGGCAGTCTCAAACCCCTGCTACTCGAAGGCAACGCGCTCAAGACCGAATTGGCGCGCGCCCAGTCCCTGCCCAAGCTGAAGGTCAGCTCGCGTGAAGCAGGCGACATCATCATGCTCGGCATCGGCGGCTTCACCCCGCTCGACGGCTTCATGACGCACGGCGACTGGGAAGGCGTCTGCGACGGCATGAAGATGGCCAACGGCCTGTTCTGGCCCATCCCCGTCACCTTGTCGACCAACGACGAAAGCATCAAGGCCGGCAGCGAGATCGCCCTGGTCGACGGCGAGACCGGCGAGATTCTCGCCACCATGAAGGTCACCGAGAAGTACGGCATCGACAAGGCGCACGAGTGCATGGAGGTCTACAAGACCACCGACCTCGAGCATCCCGGCGTCAAGATGGTCATGGCCCAGGGCAAGCACAACCTGGCCGGCCCGATCAAGGTTCTCTCCACCGGCGGCTTCAAGGAGAAGTACGGCGAGCAGTTCATGACCCCGGCCGAAACGCGCGCCAAGTTCGAGCAAATGGGCTGGAAGCGCGTCGCCGCTTTCCAGACGCGCAATCCGATGCACCGTTCGCATGAGTACCTGGCCAAGATCGCCATCGAGACCATGGACGGCGTGCTGATCCATTCGCTGCTCGGCAACCTCAAGCCCGGCGACATTCCCGCCGAGGTGCGTTCCGAGGCCATCGAAGTCCTGACCAAGAATTACTTCGCACCGAACACCACGATCCAGGCCGGCTACCCGCTCGACATGCGCTATGCCGGTCCGCGCGAAGCGCTGCTGCATGCCCTGTTCCGTCAGAACTACGGCTGCTCGCACCTGATCGTCGGCCGCGACCACGCCGGCGTCGGCGACTTCTACGGCCCCTTCGACGCGCAAAAGATCTTCGACGAGATTCCCCATGACGCGCTCGAAACCAAGAACATGAACATCGACTGGACCTTCTGGTGCAAGAAGTGCGGCGGCATGGCCTCGCAGCGCACCTGCCCGCACACCAAGGACGACCGCATCCTGCTGTCGGGCACCAAGGTGCGCTCGATGCTGTCCGAAGGCCAGGATCTGCCGGTCGAATTCAGCCGTCCGGAAGTGGCCAAGGTGCTGCAGAAATACTACGCGGGCCTGTCCGCGGAACAGAACGTCAAGGTCGAGTTGAATGGCCACTCGGCCGCATGATTTTTCCCTCCTGCAACAATGCGGAGGGAACAAGGGTTTTAGGACACGAGCCTACCGGAAGCGGACTCGCGATACGCCCCGGCCAAGGACGGGTTCAGTTCTAAGCGGACCGCGACGTACGCGGATTGTTAGCTA
>DAIEEM010000081.1 GCA_027325905.1 Rhodocyclaceae bacterium | reverse complement strand
CCATGAACAGTCGCGGGAGAGCGAACGCCGTTCCGCCGAAGGCAATCAGAGCCTGTCCAAGCTGATCGGCGAAGTCGGCCAGGTCGAGAACACCGTCAAGCAGATCGCGGAATCGGTCAACCAGTTCGTCACCAGCACCGCTGCGATCACCAACATGACCCGCGAAGTCAAGGACATCGCCGACCAGACCAACCTGCTGGCGCTCAACGCCGCCATCGAGGCGGCGCGCGCCGGCGAGCAGGGACGCGGCTTCGCCGTCGTGGCCGACGAAGTGCGCAAGCTGGCAGAGAAGTCCTCGGCGTCGGCGAGCGAAATCGACACCATCACGCGCAGCCTGTCGCAACAGTCCGACGCCGTCGCCCATGCCATCGAGAACGGCCTCGCCCACATCGCTTCGAGTCAGAAGTCGGTCGAAACGGTGGCCGAGGTGCTGGCCTCGGCCAGCAGTTCGGTGACCGAAGTCGGCCACGGCCTCGACACCATCGCCGCGGCGACGGAAGAGCAGCGGCGCGTTTTCACCGACGTCGCCCACAACATCGAGGCCATCGCCGCCATGGCGCGCGAGAACAGCACCGCCGTCGAGCAGACTTCCGCCTCGGCCCGTCAGCTCGAAGACTTGGCCAACAACCTGCAAAGCGCCGTCGGCCGCTTCAAGACCTGAAGATCGACAGGGGAGGCGGATTTTCTTCCGGCTCCCTCTTGAAACCCTCTGGGTCGTCCCCATAGTGGATGAGGTTTATCGACTAGGGACGCCTCCATGCAGGACCAGACACCAGAATCCTTGCCCCAGCCCGACGCCGGGACAAGCGCCGCCACGCCCCCCGCCGCCGAGGCGGCTCCGACGGACAGCATGCCCAGCCTCGAGGACTTGCTCAAGGCAGCGGAACTGAAGGCCGCCGAGCATCACGACGCCTGGCTGCGCGCCAAAGCCGAGACCGAGAATATGCGCCGTCGCGCCCAAGAGGACATCGGCCGCGCCGGCAAGTTCGCCAGCGAAAAGTTCGCTACCGAACTGCTCGCCGTCAAGGACAGCCTGGAGGCCGCCCTCGCCAACGAGAACCAGGGCGCCGAAGCATTGAAGGCAGGCGTCGAACTCACGCTCAAGCAGCTCGCCGCCGCCTTCGAGAAATCGAAGCTCGCCGAAATCAACCCGATCGACGAGAAATTCGACCCCCACCGCCACCAGGCCATCAGCCAGGTCGAAGCCGACGGCGAACCCAACCGCGTCGTCAGCGTGCTGCAAAAGGGCTACGCGCTGCACGAGCGGGTGATCCGGCCGGCCCTGGTCGTCGTTTCCAAGGCCAGGAGCGCATAACAGAGGCTTGAACTGGCGGCGAATAGCCCCATTTGCAGATCAGCTTGTATCCCCGAATTCAGCAAAAGGACACCAACATGGGCAAGATCATCGGCATCGACCTCGGCACCACCAACAGCTGCGTCGCCATTATGGAAGGCGGCAAGCCCAAGGTCATCGAAAACTCCGAAGGCGCGCGCACAACGCCGTCCGTCGTCGCCTACGCCGACGACGGCGAAATCCTGTGCGGCGCCTCGGCCAAGCGCCAGGCCGTCACCAACGCCAAGAACACGCTTTACGCGGTGAAGCGCCTGATCGGCCGCCGCTTCGAGGAAAAGGAAGTACAGAAGGACATCGACCTGATGCCCTTCAAGATCGTCAAGGCCGACAACGGCGACGCCTGGGTCGCCGTGCGCGACAAGAAGATGGCGCCGCCCCAGGTGTCAGCCGAAGTGCTGCGCAAGATGAAGAAGACCGCCGAAGACTACCTCGGCGAGGAAGTCACCGAAGCCGTCATCACCGTGCCGGCCTACTTCAACGACAGCCAGCGCCAGGCCACCAAGGACGCCGGCCGCATCGCCGGCCTCGAGGTCAAGCGCATCATCAACGAGCCCACTGCGGCCGCAATTTCGTTCGGCCTCGACAAGCAGGAAGGCGACCGCAAGATCGCGGTGTTCGACCTCGGCGGCGGCACCTTCGACATCTCCATCATCGACATCGCCGAAATCGACGGCGAGCACCAGTTCGAAGTGATGTCCACCAACGGCGACACCTTCCTCGGCGGCGAAGACTTCGACCAGCGCATCATCGATTACATCGTCACCGAGTTCAAGAAGGAACAGGGCGTCGATCTCAAGAACGACGTGCTCGCATTGCAGCGCCTCAAGGAAGCGGCCGAAAAGGCCAAGATCGAGTTGTCCTCCAACCAGCAGACCGAAATCAACCTGCCCTACATCACCGCCGACGCGTCCGGCCCGAAGCACTTGGCGATGAAGATCACGCGCGCCAAGTTCGAATCGCTCGTCGATGAGTTGATCGAGCGCTGCGTCGCCCCCTGCCGCATGGCGATCAAGGACGCCGGCGTCAAGGTCGAGGAAATCGGCGACGTCATCCTGGTCGGCGGCATGACGCGCATGCCGAAGGTGCAGGACAAGGTCAAGGAACTGTTCGGCAAGGAACCGCGCCGCGACGTTAACCCGGACGAAGCCGTCGCCATCGGCGCCGCCATCCAGGGCGGCGTGCTGCAGGGCGAAGTCAAGGACGTGCTGCTGCTCGACGTCACGCCGCTGTCGCTGGGCATCGAAACCCTGGGCGGCGTGATGACCAAGCTCATCCCCAAGAACACCACCATCCCGACCAAGGCGAGTCAGGTGTTCTCCACCGCCGACGACAATCAGTCCGCGGTGACCATCCACGTGCTGCAGGGCGAGCGCGAAATGGCCTCCGGCAACAAGAGCCTCGGCCAGTTCAACCTCTCCGACATCCCCCCGGCCCCGCGCGGCATGCCGCAGATCGAGGTCACTTTCGACATCGACGC
>DAIEEM010000021.1 GCA_027325905.1 Rhodocyclaceae bacterium | reverse complement strand
GTCGGCACCATGAAGGGCAGCTACCAATTGACGGCCGAGGACGGCGTGCAGTTCGAGGCGCCGATCGCGGAGTTCGTGCTGTCGATGCCGCGGACGCTGCATTAGGTAAGGCCGGCTCTTCCGGGGCTTGCGATGAGCGCCAAGGGAGGCGGGTAGCCGACGCCGCTCGTGTCCCCCGTCGGCCGCTGGCGCGGCCTCAACCACCGAACGCGCGAGCTTCCGCCGCACTCAGCCGCTTCCATGGCAGCGGAATCAATCCCGGCACGCGTTCCATGTAGCGGCGGTAGGCATCGCCGTGCAGCGCCAGCAGCTTCTTCTCCTCCAGCCGCGAGCCGACGACGAAATAGATGCTGATCGCCAGCGCGGAAACCAGCAGCGGCAGGTTCTTGTCGCCCGTCCACACCAGTACCAGGCCGAACGAATACCAAGGATGGCGGACGAAGCGGTGGAAGGGCGACAGCCGGAAACCTTCGCGGCCGTCGGGTCGGCGTTCGCGTTCGCGGATCTGGCGCAGGCCCAGGAAGGTGCCCATGTCGTACCAGCGTGCGGTGGCGGCGAAGCCCGCCAGCGCCGCCAGGGCCAGCCCGTTGGACAGCCAGCGCCACGGCCCCGGCCATTGCCAGAGCATCGGCGCTTCGATGGCGTAGCTCGCCCACAGGATCGGCAGGACCGTAACAAAAGCGACGGCGTTGAACGCCAGGCGGTACCAGGGCGCGAAGGCGGGCCAGCGGCGCGCCGCCCATTCCTTGGCGCCGAACGACGCCAGGGTCGAATGCAGCGCCGCGTAGCCCAGCCAGGCCAGCGCCAGCCAGAGTGCGTTCATGAACGGTAGTCGGCGTTGATCTTGACGTAGTCGTAGGAGAGGTCGCAGGTCCACACCTTGGCGGCGTGGCTGCCGCGGCCGAGGTCGACGCGCACGGCGATCTCGGCCGGTTTCATGGCGTCGGCGCCGTCCTCCTCGCGGTAGCTGGCGGCGCGGCCGCCGTCTTCGGCGACCAGGACGTCGCCGAGCCACAGCCTCACCTTCGCCACGTCGAGATCGGCGACGCCGGCGTTGCCGATGGCGCCGAGGATGCGGCCGAGGTTGGGGTCGGAGGCGAAGAAGGCGGTCTTCACCAGCGGCGAGTGGGCGACGGCGTAGCCGACGGCCTTCGCTTCGTCGCGGCTGCGGGCCCCGGCGACGGCGATCTCGATGAACTTGGTGGCGCCTTCGCCGTCGCGCACGATGGCCTGCGCCAGTTCGCGCGCCACGGCGGTGACGGCGGCCTTGAACTCATCCCAGCCGGCGGCGCCGATAGCGTCGAAGCGCGCCTCGCCCTGGCCCGTAGCGATGAGGATGAAGGAATCGTTGGTCGAGGTGTCGCCGTCGACCGTGACGCAGTTGAAGGATTCGTCGGCGACTTCCTTGACCAGGCGCTCGAGCATCGGCTGGCCGACGGCGGCGTCGGTGGCGACGAAGCCGAGCATGGTCGCCATGTTGGGGTGGATCATGCCGGAACCCTTTGCGATGCCGGTGACCGTGATTGTCTTGCCGTCGATCTGCAGTTGCCGCGACGCGCCCTTGGCGACGATGTCGGTCGTCATGATCGCGTGCGCAGCCTCGCTCCAGTGGTTCGGCGCGAAATCCG
>DAIEEM010000351.1 GCA_027325905.1 Rhodocyclaceae bacterium | reverse complement strand
GTCCCCAAGGCGCCGGGCAGGCCGAGCTGCTCGCGGCAATAGGCGTCGTCCTGCCAGGCGCGGATGCAGCCGAGCACCTGGGCGGCGAAGGCTTCGTTGATCTCCCACGCATCGACGTCGGCCAGCGTCATGTCGTGGCGTTGCAGGATCGGCGTCACGGCGTGCACGGGACCGAGTCCCATCTGCGCCGGATCGAGCCCCGCCCATTGCGAGTCGACGATCTTGCCGATCGGCTCGAGCTTCCAGCGCGCCACGGCTTCCTCCGAGGCGAGCAGCAGCCAGGCGGCACCGTCGGTGATCTGCGAGCTGTTGCCCGGCGTCACTTTGCCGAACTTGCGGTCGAAGAAAGGTCTGAGCTTGGCCAGCCCGGCCATGCTCGCGTCGCGCCGCACGCCGTCGTCGGCCACGTACACCATGCCGTCCGGCGCAACCAGCGGCACGATCTCGTCCTTGAAACGGCCGCCATCCTGCGCCGCGGCGACGCGCCGGTGGCTCTCGACGGAAAATGCATCCATCTCCTCGCGCGTGATGCCGAAGCGCCAGGCGAGATTCTCCGCCGTCTGCCCCATCAGCAGGCTCACCACGGGGTCGGTGAGGCCCTTGACGATGCCGATGACCGGCGCCAGCAGCATGCCGGGGCGCAGCTTGGCGAACAGCGCCAGCTTCTGGCCGAGCGTCTTGGCCTGCGCCATGCGCGAGAACCACAGCACCATCTTTTCCGGATACAGCAGCGGCGCGCGCGACAGCGCATCGCTGCCGCCCGCCAGCACGAGCTGCGAGCGGCCGGCCTGGATGTTGGCGATGGCCGAGTCGAGCGCCTGCATGCCGGACGCACAGTTGCGCATCACCGTCCAGCCCGGCACCTTGTGGCCACAACCGAGACGCAACGCGGCGACGCGGCCGATGTTCACCTCGTCGACGCTTGGACTGGCGGAGCCGAGGATGACTTCGTCGAGATCGCTCGCGGCGAAGGGCTGGCGCGCCAGCAGCGTGCGGCCGGCGGCGACGGCGAGATCGGCGGCCGCGAACGGTCCCGGCACGTTGCGCGACTTGAGGAAGGGCGTGCGCGCGCCGTCCACGATGTAGATGGTCTTGCCCGCCATCGCCTACGCCGCCTGCTTCAATGCGACGCCGGACTGCAGGTCGCCGCGGCCGAAGTCCATCGGGAAGTCGTCGACGTGGATGACCTTGTCGCGCAGGCGGTTGCGCAGTTCGATAAGCGCCAGTTCGTCCACCGTAATCACGCCGGCTTCCACGGCATGGCGGGCGAGTTGCGTCGCGCTGCCGGCGGCGGCGCGGCCCGCGATCTTGCCGGCCTTTTCGGCGACGCGGATCTTCGCTTCGACCTTTTCGGCCGCCAGCGTCGCGTCGAGCGCCAGCTCGATGACGCCGATGGCGTCGTCCTCGCGGCGCGGCGCGTACATGCCCGCGGTGAGGCGGTCGCGCGTTTCGGACGGTTCGATCAGCAGCTTCGCCACCTGGTGGCCCAGATGGTCGGACGGCACCACGTAGGGGCGGCCGAGCGGGAAGATCATCCTGTGCAGCAGCCAGCCGACGAGCTTGTTCGGGTAGTTGGCGATGACGCCCTCGAAAGCGTTCTGCGCCGCGAACATGGCGTCCCAGATCGCCCAGTGCATCAGCGGCGCATCGGCTTCCTGGCGGCCTTCGGACTCGTAGCGCTTGAGCGTCGCCGAACATAGGTACATCAGCGACAGGATGTCGCCCAGGCGCGCCGAGAGCTTTTCCTTGCGCTTGAGGTCGCCGCCGAGCAGCAGCATCGAAACGTCGGCGAGGAAGGCGAAGGCCGACGAGAAGCGCGTCAGTTGCTGGTAATAGCGCGTCGTCTCCGGCGCGATGTCGTCGGGCACCGAGACGAAATGCGAACCGGTGACGCCCATGACCAGCGTGCGAACCGCGTTCGAGACCGTGAAGCCGATGTGGCCCGTCAGCGCGGCATCGAAGTCGCGCAACGCCTTGGCGTCGTCGCGCTCGCGCACGGCGAGGAATTCCTTCAGCACGAAGGGATGGCAGCGGATCGCGCCCTGGCCGAAGACGATCAGGCTGCGCGTCAGGATGTTGGCGCCCTCGACGGTGATCGACACCGGAATCTGCTGGTAGGCGCGGGCGATGAAGTTGTTCGGCCCCATGCAGATTGCCTTGCCGCCCTGCACGTCCATGGCGTCGTTGACGACTTTGCGGGCGCGCTCGGTGACGTGGTACTTGACGATGGCCGACACTACCGACGGCTTCTCGCCGAGATCGATGGCGCCGGCCGTCATGGTGCGCGCGGCATCCATCAGGTAGAGGTTGCCGCCCATGCGGGCCAGCGGTTCCTCGATGCCCTCGAACTTGCCGATCGGCGTTTTGAACTGGCTGCGCACGCGCGCATAGCCGCCAGTGCCGCGCACGGCGAGCTTGGCCATGCCGGTGTTGGAAGACGGCAGCGAGATCGAACGTCCCGCCGCCAGGCACTCCATCAGCATGCGCCAGCCCTGGCCGGCCATCGGCGGGCCGCCGATGATCCAGTCGAGCGGCATGAAGACTTCCTTGCCGGAGGTCGGGCCGTTCTGCCAGACGGCGTTGAGCGGCCAATGGCGCCGGCCGAGGTCCACGCCCGGATGCCCGGCCGGCACCAGCGCACAGGTGATACCGACGTCTTCGGCCTCGCCGAGCAGCTTGTCGGGGTCGAACATGCGGAATGCCAGGCCGAGCACCGAGCAGATCGGCCCCAGCGTGATGTAGCGCTTGTCCCAGGTAACGCGCATGCCGACGACTTCACGGCCCTGCCACTGCCCCTTGCAGACGATGCCGACGTCGGGAATCGAGGCGGCGTCGGATCCGGCCCACGGGCTGGTCAGCGCGAAGGCCGGAATTTCCAGGCCCTTCGCCAGCCGCGGCAGGTAATGGTTCTTTTGCTCGTCGGTGCCGTAGTGCAGGATCAGCTCGGCCGGGCCGAGCGAGTTCGGCACCATCACCGACACCGCCGCCGCCGAGCACTTCGTCGACAGCTTCTGCACCACGCAGGAATGCGCGTAGGCGGAGAATTCGAGGCCGCCGTACTTCTTCGGAATGATCATGCCGAGGAAACCCTTGTCCTTGACGTAGCGCCACGCCGCGGGCGAAAGATCCTGGTGAATCTGCGTGGTGTCCCATTCGTCGGCGAGGCGGCAGAGTTCCTCGCACTCGTTGTCGACGAAGGACTGCTCTTCCGCGGTGAGCTTGGGTACCGGATAGGCGAGCAGCGTCGCCCAGTCCGGCTTGCCGGAAAAGAGCTCGCCGTCCCACCAGACGGTGCCGGCTTCGAGCGCCTCTTTCTCGGTCTGCGACATCGGCGGCAGGATCTGCTTGTAGAGCGCGAACACCGGGCCGGTGATCACGGCGCGCCGCAGCGCCGGTACGAACAGGACCGCGACGACGATTACGGCAAGGGCGAGTATCCACATCATGTTGATTCTCCTTCTGGTCAGGCCGCCTTGCGCTGCGGCTTCTTGGCTTGCTTGGCCGGGGCTTCCGGCAGGGGTGCGCGCAGACCGCCGATGAGGAAACTCATCAGCCGCGCATAGAGGGCATCGGTGTCGCCGGCGTGAACGAACTCGAGCTTGCCTTCGCCGACGACGTTGACGGCATCGGCGCCGGAGACCGCATACGACATCGCGCCGAGCATGAAATGGAAGCGCCAGAGGAATTCCTCCTGCGGCACGTCGGGCAGCGCCTTGAAGAACGCCGCCTTGAAGCGCGCCAGCACCTCGGCGTATTCCTCGGCGAGGAAGTTCTTCACGAACTCGGCCGGCTCGGTGTAGGTGCGGCTCAGCAGGCGCATGAAGTTGCGCCCGCCGCCTTCGGCGTCGGTCGCCATGCGGATGGCGACGCCGAAGAAGGCCTCGACGATCAGGCGCGGTTTGACGGGCTCGGCGCCGGCCGCCGCTTCAAGGCGATCGAGTTCGGCGAGACGCTGCTCGTTGAGCCAAGTCAGGCGTCGCCGGAACAGCTCCTCGATCAGCGCTTCCTTGGAACCGAAGTGGTAATTGACGGCGGCGATGTTCGCCTGCGCCTCCGTGGTGATCATGCGCAGCGTCGTCGCCTCAAGGCCGTGCGCCATGAACAAACGCTCGGCGGCGTCGAGGATGCGGGCGCGGGTGTCGGAGATTTCGGTAACGGTCGCCATGTCGAATCAGTAAACATTGGTTTCAAACGAGTGTTTGAATAATACGTGAGATTTTCGAACGGTCAACCTAATCCGGTGGCGA
>DAIEEM010000346.1 GCA_027325905.1 Rhodocyclaceae bacterium | reverse complement strand
CTGGCGCGCGACAACTTCGGCTGCGGCTCCAGCCGCGAGCATGCGCCGTGGGCAATCGAGGACTATGGCTTCCGCGTCATCATCGCGCCGTCCTTCGCCGACATCTTCTTCGGCAACTGCTACAAGAACGGCATCCTGCCGATCGTCGCGTCGGCCGAGATCGTCGACCAGTTGTTCCGCGAATGCGCCGCACAGAAGGGCTACAAGCTGCGCGTCGACCTCGAAACGCAGACCGTGCGCAATCCCGCCGGCGAATGGTTTAGCTTCGACATCACGCCGCACCGCAAGCACTGCCTGCTGAACGGCCTCGACGAGATCGGACTGACGCTCGAGCATGCGGACGAGATCAAGGCGTTCGAGGCGAAGCACAAGGTGGCACAGCCGTGGTTGTTCATTTGAGTGGATGAAGGGCGGAGCGCCGCTCGGGCCGCTGGGGTGCTCTGCTGCGCTCCATGTCCCCCGGCGCCAAAAGGCCGGCGCCTCCTCCTTTACTTGCGCACAGCAGAGCACCCCACCGTCCCGAGCGGATGTGGCGCCGTAGCGTCTGTCCGCGTAATACGACGAATTGAAAACTGAACAGAAAGGAACATGACATGAAGATTTGCGTTCTCCCCGGCGACGGCATCGGCGTCGAAATCGTTGCGCAAGCCCTGCGCGTGCTCGACGTATTCAAATCCGAAGGCATGAAGCTCGAAACCGAGCATGCGTTCCTCGGCGGCTGTGCCGTCGATGCCGCCGGCTCGCCCTATCCCGAAGCGACGCAGAAGATCGCCCGCGCGGCCGATGCCGTGCTGCTGGGCGCCGTCGGCGGACCGCAGTGGGACAACAATCCGCGCCCGCAGCGTCCGGAACGCGGCCTGCTCGGCATCCGCAAGGACCTGAACCTGTTCGCCAACCTGCGGCCGGCCGTGCTGTATCCGGAACTGGACAACGCCTCGACGCTGAAGCCCGAGGTCGTCAGCGGCCTCGACATCATGATCGTGCGCGAACTGACCGGCGACATCTACTTCGGCGAGCCGCGCGGCATCACCGTCGAGAACGGCAAGCGCGTCGGCCGCAATACGATGATCTACAACGAGGACGAAATCCGCCGCATCGGCCGCGTCGCCTTCAAGGCCGCACAGAAGCGCAACAAGAAAGTCTGCTCGGTCGACAAGATGAACGTGCTCGAAACCACGCAGCTCTGGCGCGACGTGATGATCGAGCTGGCGCCCGAGTACCCGGACGTCGAACTCAGCCACATGCTGGTCGACAACGCGGCGATGCAGCTCGTGCGCAATCCGAAGCAGTTCGACGTCATGGTCACCGGCAACATTTTCGGCGACATTCTTTCCGACG
The DNA here is from genome assembly GCA_027325905.1 of Rhodocyclaceae bacterium. Lineage (GTDB taxonomy): Bacteria > Pseudomonadota > Gammaproteobacteria > Burkholderiales > Rhodocyclaceae > Nitricoxidireducens. The sequence goes on along the minus strand of DAIEEM010000346.1, from coordinate 2,348 downwards.
AAGCCTCGATGCTGACCGGCTCCATCGGCATGCTGCCCTCCGCCTCGCTCGACGAGAACAACAAGGGCATGTACGAGCCCTGCCACGGCTCGGCGCCGGACATCGCCGGCAAGAACCTGGCGAACCCGCTGGCGACGATCCTTTCCGTGTCGATGATGCTGCGCTACACCTTCGCCAACGAGGAAGCGGCGACGCGCATCGACAACGCGGTGAAGAAAGTGCTGGCGGCCGGTTATCGCACCGGCGATATCTACGAGCCGGGGACGAAGAAGCTGTCGTGCTCGGAAATGGGCGACCAGGTCGTCGCTGCGATGTAATGCCGTGCGCGCGGAGCGCGGTGCGCTGCCGGCGTCGCCGCATGCTCCGTGCGGCGTCGGAGGCGTACCCTAGCGGCCCCGCTCCTGATCCCGCACCAGCTTGTACTCGATGGCGTCGACCAGCGCCAGCCACGAGGCGTTGATGATGTCCGGCGACACGCCGATGGTGGTCCAGCTTTCGCCGTGGGCGGACGACTCGATCAGCACCCGCACCTTGGCGGCGGAGGCCATGTCGGAGTCGAGCACGCGCACCTTGTAGTCGATGAGCTTGACGTCCCCGATCGCCGGATAGAAGCGCTCCAGCGCCTTGCGCAAGGCCTTGTCGAGCGCGTTGACCGGGCCGTCGCCCTCGGCGGCGGTGATTTCCTCCAGGTCGCCGACGCGGATCTTGATCATGGCGGAGGAATTGACGCCGTTGACCGAGGGCTCATTGACGATGACCTTGAATTCCTTCAACTCGAAGAACGGCTGGTATTTGCCGAGCACCTTGCGCACGACCAGTTCGAAGGAGCTTTCCGCAGTTTCGAACTGGTAGCCGTCGTGCTCCAGTTGCTTGAGGCGGTCCATCACACGCTGGGTTTCCGGAGAATCCCGCGTCACGGCGGGATCGATGGCGTTGATCGTCGCCAGCAGCGTGCTGCGCCCGGCCACCTCCGACATCAGGATGGTGCGGCGGTTGCCGACCCGCGTGGGATCGATATGCTCGTAGGCCATCGGCGTCTTGTTGACCGCGTCGATGTGCATGCCGCCCTTGTGCGCGAAGGCGTGGCTGCCGACGAAAGGCGCCTTGTCGTTGGGCGCGAGGTTGGCGATTTCGCTGACGTAGCAGGCCAGCGACGTCAGGCGCACCAGGCTGTCCGCCGGCAGGCATTCGATGCCGAGCTTGAGTTGCAGGTTGGGGATTATCGAACACAGGTTGGCGTTGCCGCAGCGTTCGCCGATGCCGTTGATGGTGCCCTGGACCTGGGTGGCGCCGGCGCGCACGGCGGCGATCGAGTTGGCGACCGCCATGTCGCCGTCGTTGTGGCAGTGGATGCCGACCGCGGTATCGAAGCGCGCCGTGACGGCCCTGGTGATGTCGAAAATCTCCTCGGGGAAGCTGCCGCCGTTGGTGTCGCACAGGCACAGGCTGTCGGCGCCGGCGTCGGCCGCGGCGGCGAGCGTCTGCAGCGCGTAGTCGGGATTGGCCTTGTAGCCGTCGAAGAAGTGCTCGGCGTCGAACACCACTTCCATGCCTTCCTCTTTCAGGAAGCGGATGGTGTCGCCGATCATGCGCAGGTTTTCGTCGAGTGTCGTGCGCAGGATGCCGGTGACCTGGAAGTCCCAGCTCTTACCGAAAATGGCGATGGCCTGGGTACCGGCTTGCAGCAGCGAACGGATATTGGCATCGGCGGCGGCGTCGACGCCGACCTTGCACGTGCTGCCGAAGGCGATGATCCTGGCGTTCTTGAGCTTGAGCGCGGCGACGCGGGAAAAGAACTCGAGATCCTTGGGGTTGGACCCCGGATTGCCGGCCTCGATGTAGCGGATGCCCAGCTCGTCCAACTGTTCCACGATCTTGATCTTGTCGTCCACCGAATAGGAAATGCCCTGGGCCTGGGCCCCATCGCGCAGGGTGGAATCGTAAATGGCGATCTTTGTCACTGCTTGCTCCTACGGCTATTCGGGCGTCTTCCGCCGTTGCGGACTGTGCCGACGCGATCAGGTCGTTCGCACCGGGCGGAAGAATACCCCAGGCAGCGAAGGCATCGGCGGAACATCTGCACCCCGAGTAATGGACGAATTGCGCGGGCGGGTGAAATTCGGCCACGTCCGGCCATAAGTTGTATCCAACATGGGCTTTAATTACGGAGGCCGCTTCGGTATAATCGCAGGTTTTTCGGGTTGTCGTCTTTTGAACCTTCAGGGAAACAATCATGAGTTGTGACGAAAAAGTGGATTGCGGCCGTCGCCGCCTGATCGTCGCCACGGCGACCGTCGGCGGGGTGGCGGGTGTCGCTGCCGCAGTGCCGTTCCTCGCCAGTTTTGCGC
>DAIEEM010000340.1 GCA_027325905.1 Rhodocyclaceae bacterium | reverse complement strand
CACCAGCCAGTACAGCGCCGCATCGGGGTTGGAGCCGCGCACCGACTTGTGCAGCGCCGAGATCTGGTCGTAGAAGGCGTCGCCGCCCTTGTCGAAGCGGCGCAGGTCGGAAGCGAGCGCGGCATCGAGAAAAGCGGCATCCAGAGTCGCCGTGCCGGCGGTGGCCGCCGCGGTCTTGAGCGTTTCCAGGACGTTGAGCAGCCGGCGCGCATCGCCGTCGGCGTAACCGATCAGCCGCCCGCGCGCTTCGTCGGTGAAGGCAACGTCGGGAAAAGCCTGGGCGCGGGCGCGCTCGAAAAGCTGAGCCAGTTCGTCCTCCGACAGGCTCTTCAACACATAGACCGCCGCGCGGGAAAGCAGCGCCGAGTTCACCTCGAAAGACGGATTCTCGGTCGTGGCGCCGACGAAGGTGACGACGCCCCGTTCGACGTACGGCAGGAAGGCGTCCTGCTGCGCCTTGTTGAAGCGGTGCACCTCGTCGACGAAAAGTATGGTGCGCCGGCCGCTCTGCGCCAGCGTCAGCTCCGCCTGCTGCATGGCTTCGCGGATGTCCTTGACGCCGGCGAACACCGCCGAGAGGGCGATGAACTCGGCGTCGAAACTGTCGGCCATCAGCCGCGCCAGCGTCGTCTTGCCGACGCCCGGCGGGCCCCAGAAGATCATCGAGTGCGGTGTCTTCGACTCGAAGGCCAGCCGCAGCGGCTTGCCGGGCCCGACCAGATGGGCCTGGCCGATCACCTCGTCGAGCGTCTTCGGCCGCAGCAGTTCGGCGAGCGGCGCGTGCGGCGTCGCCGGAAAGAGCTCGCTACTCGCCGACGACATCGGCACCCTTTGGCGGCGAGAACTTGAACTCGTCCTTCGACAGAGCAGGATTGGAATGGAACTCGACGAAGATCAGCGTCGTCACCTGGCCGAAGTTGTCGTGGATTTCCATGACGCGCGGCAGGTTGTCCCTGAAGCCGATGCGCATGCGCTCGAAGCCGCCGTCGGCCGCCTTGGGCGTGGCGTCGACCATGTCGACGCCGCCGGCCTGCCCGGCATCCTTGAGTACGAAATGGCCCTCCAGGTCGCCGCCGGCGAGCAGCGCCGCCGGGCTGGAGCCCAGCGCACGGCCGAGCTTCTTGACCGTCACCTGGTTGAGGTCGGGGTCGAAGCTCCAGAGTTTCTCGCCGTCGCTGACCAGCAATTGTTCGTAGGGCTTATCGTACTGCCAGCGGAACTTGCCGGGCCGTGCCATGACGAAGCTGCCGGCCGATTGCTGCGGCTTGCGGCCCGATTTGTTGGCCACGCTCTGGACAAAGCTGCCGCGCGCGCTATGAGTCGTTTCAAGGAAGGCCTTGAGCTGGTCGAGGCCGGAGGCGAAGGCGGCCAAGGGCAACAGCAGGCCGCCGATAAGGCAGATGATCTTCTTCATGGACGGAATTATCGCCGACCTGGCGCCGGCTGTGCGGATGCCGTGAGGAAGCTCTTACTGCGCCGGTTCCGGCGCCAGCACTTCGCGGTTGCCGGCGCCGTTCATCGGCGAGACCAGGCCGGCCTTCTCCATCGCCTCGATCATGCGCGCGGCGCGGTTGTAGCCGATGCGCAGATGGCGCTGCACCAGCGAAATCGACGGCCGGCGCGTCTTCAGGACGACATCGACGGCCTGGTCGTACATCGGGTCGGTTTCGGCGTCTGCGCCGCCATCGGCTCCGCCGCCGGCATCACCGGGTTCGGAGGGCGGTGCGCTCAGGATGTCCTTGATGTACTCGGGCTTAGCGACCTTCTTGAGATGATCGACGACGCGATGCACCTCGTCGTCGGAAACGAAGGCGCCATGCACGCGCGTCGGCAGGCCGGTGCCCGGCGCCAGGTAGAGCATGTCGCCCTGGCCGAGCAGCGCCTCGGCGCCCATCTGGTCGAGGATGGTGCGCGAATCGATTTTGCTCGAGACCTGGAAGGCGATGCGCGTCGGGATGTTGGCCTTGATGAGACCGGTGATGACGTCGACGCTCGGCCGCTGCGTGGCCAGGATGAGGTGGATGCCGGCGGCGCGCGCC
>DAIEEM010000326.1 GCA_027325905.1 Rhodocyclaceae bacterium | reverse complement strand
CCCGCTACTACCAGTACCCGCTCGGCCAGGTGATCGGCTTCGCGTTGCCGCCGCTGCTGCGCCGCGGCAAGCTGCCGCGGCCGGTGAAGGACAAGGCGGCTGCGGTCGTGCCGGCGCCGGCGGTGCCGCAACTGCTGGCGGAACAGGCGAGCGCCGTTGCCGCCATCGTCGCCGCCGCGGATTTCCAGGTATTCCTGCTGCACGGCATTACCGACAGCGGCAAGACCGAGGTCTATCTGCGCGCCATCGACGCCGTGCTGTCCCAGGGAGGCCAGGCGCTGATGCTGGTGCCCGAGATTGCGCTGACGCCGCAGCTCGAAGGTCGGGTGGCGGCGCGTTTTCCCAACGCCCACATCATCTCGGCCCACAGCGGCATGGCCGATGCCGCGCGCGCGCGCGGCTTCCTCGATGGGCTCGAAGGCCGCGCCGACATCGTGCTGGGCACGCGGCTGTCGATATTCATGCCGCTGCCGCGCCTGCAGCTCATCGTCGTCGACGAGGAGCACGACGCCTCGTTCAAGCAGCAGGACGGCCTGCGCTATTCGGCGCGCGACGTCGCCGTGTTCCGCGCCAAGCAGTTGAACGTTCCCATCGTGCTCGGCTCGGCGACGCCGGCGCTGGAAAGCTTTCACCACGCCACCTCGGGACGCTACCGCTTGCTCGAACTGCAGCGCCGCGCCGTCGCCGAGGCGCTGCCCAGCGTCGCCAGCGTCGACACGCGCCGCGAGAAGCTGCAGGACGGGCTGTCCGCCGCGCTCGTCGCCGCCATCGGCGAGCGCCTGGCGCGCCGCGAGCAGAGCCTGGTCTTCCTCAACCGCCGCGGCTACGCGCCGGTGCTGGCCTGCCCTTCCTGCGGCTGGATTTCGCATTGCCGGCGTTGCGCCGCCAACCTCGTCGTCCATCTCGCCGACAAGCGCATGCGCTGCCATCACTGCGGCTTCGAGACGGCGATCCCGCGCGGCTGTCCCGACTGCGGCAACCAGGACGTCCAGCCCTTCGGCCGCGGCACCCAGCGCCTGGAAACGGCGTTGCAGGAGCGTTTTCCGGAAGCCCGCGTGCTGCGTATCGACCGCGACTCGGCCAGCACGCCGAAGAAATGGCAGACGCTGCTTGCCGCCATCCACGACGGCGCCGCCGACATTCTCGTCGGCACGCAGATGCTTGCCAAGGGCCACGATTTCCCGCTGCTCACGCTGGTCGGCGTCGTCGGCGCCGACGCCGCGCTGTTCGCCGCCGATTTCCGCGCCCCCGAGCGGCTGTTCGCGCAGCTCATGCAAGTCGGCGGCCGCAGCGGCCGCGCCGCCTTGCCCGGCGAAGTGCTGATCCAGACCGAGTACCCCGACCACCCGCTCTATCGCGCCTTGGCCCGCCACGACTACGCCGGCTTCGCCGCCAACCAACTGGCCGAGCGCGAAGCCGCCGGCTTTCCGCCCTTCGCCTTCCAATGCCTGCTGCGCGCCGAGTCGAAGACCATGGAGCAATCGCTGGCCTTCCTGGCGCAGGCCCGCGCCGCCGTCCCCCAAGGGGACTTCCTTCGGGGCGTCGCGCTTTACGATCCGGTGCCGATGCGGCTGTCGCGCCTCATGAGTCTGGAGCGCGCGCAACTGCTCGTTGAATCGGCGAGCCGCCCGGCCCTGCAGGTTTTCCTGGCGGCGTGGGGAGAAGCGCTCTATGCGTTCAAGGCGCCGCGCGATCTGCGCTGGCACCTCGACGTCGATCCGCTGGAGTTCTAGCGCCCAGAACGAACCAGCCCCACGCCAGGGTCTGCATGACCAGCAGTGCGGTGAAGCTCCAGCGGAAGGCCTGCGGTGGCGCCAGGCCGGCAGCGCCGAGCGCATCGACGAGCACGCCGATACCCCACTGCAATCCGAAGGCGCCGACGAAGGCGGCGAGGTTGAGGGCGGTGTTGGCGCGACCCTGCAGGTGGGGTGGGAAGTTCGCGGCGAGCAGTGCGTAGGAGAGGTTGGTGACGGAGAACACCAGGCCCATCGCGGGCCACAGCAGATAGGTGGCGCCGACGTCGGAGACGATCAGCGCCAGCGCGGCGAGGCCGCAACCGATGCCGACGGCGAGGATGCGCTGCGGCGGTACGCCCGCCCGCGCCAGCCGCGTGACGAAGGCGGCGAGCGCGAGGAAGCCCGCGAGCATGGCGGCGCTGACGAGCAGCATGTGGAAGGCGGCGGCCTCGCGCGTGCAGCCATTGACGCCGATGAGCCAGGGCACGGCCCACAGGCCCTGCAGCGCCATGAAGCCGCCCGACAGCATCGCGGTTTGCGGCGCATAGCGCCAGTAGGTGCGGCTCCTGAAGATGCCGCCGAGCGCGCGCAACTGTTCGCCCAGCGTCTCATGATCGCGGGCGACGGCGCGCTTGTCGGGGGTGGTGAGGATGCCGGCGGCGGCGGCGAGCGTCAGCACGGCGAGGACGGCGAAAATGCCGCGCCAGCCGGCGAGCGGCAGCGCCCAGGCCAGCGGCGTCGTCGCGCTCAGCGCGCCCAGGCCGCCGGCGGCCATCACCGCGGCGTTGAGCGACGCCAGGCGCTCGGCCGGGAACCACAGCGAGAAAGCCTTGAACGACGCCATCAGGCAGGCCGAGACGCCCAGGCCGATGAGGCCGCGGCCCAGCGCCAGCTCGGTCAGGTTGGTGCCGAGCGCGAAGGCGGCGCAGCCCGCGGCGGCGATCGTCAGCAGGCCCGCCTCGACGCCGCGCGGACCGTAGCGGTCGAGCAGGATGCCCAGCGGCAGTTGGAAGGCGCCGAAGCCGAAGAGATAGGCCGAGGTCAGGAAGCCAAGGTCGCCGGCCGACATCGCCAGGTCGCGCGTCAGGTCCGGCGCGATGACGGCGTTGACATTGCGCAGCAGGTAGGAAAGGTAATAGCCCGCCGCGAAGGGCAGGAAGACGCGCAGCCAGGGCTTCAAAGACTTCTCAGCCATCGCGCGCGTTCGATGAATTTCGCGGTCCAGTTGGGCGACAGGCCGGGCGTCGCCGCCAGCGCCTCGAGTTCGCCCGGGTCGGGTCGCTGCGCCTTCCAGAGCGTCCAAAGCCGCAGCAGCGTCGCCGCCGGCGCCGGGCTGTCGACGCGCTCGAAGGCGCAACCGGGCTCGACTTCGCCTTCCTCTAGGACGCGGAAATACCAGCCGGTGAGCCCCGCGGCGTCGATGAACTTCGCCATGCCTTCCTGACCGTAGCGACGGTCGATTTTCCAGCAGGGCGAGCGCGGCTGCGACACCTGGATGCGCGCCTCGCCGAGGCGGAAGACGTCGCCGATGCAGACCGCCGTTTCGTCCCAGCCGTCGGCACTAAGGTTTTCGCCGATGCTGCCGCGCACCAGCAGCGCCGCTGCGGCCGGGAAGGCGGCCGCCAGTTGCGCGTAGTGCGCGACCGGATACTGGTGCAGCGCCTTCCCGGGTCCGCCGTGCACGCGACGGTCGGCCTGGGCGTCGCCCGCCAGTCCCTCGCGGCCGAGCCACACCGGCCCAAGCTGCTCGCGCTTGAACATGCCGGTAGGCTGGTTCTCGGGCGGTAGCGGGCGGATGCCGCCCAGATAGAGCTTCACCATAGCCGGGCGGCGCCGCGCACGCCCGAGGAATCGCCGTGGCGGTTCTTCAGCAGGCGCGTGGCGACATGGTCGGAAAATACGTGTTCGCCCCACAGCCGCGGTACGGCGGCGTAAAGGCGGTCGAGGTTCGACAGTCCGCCGCCGAGCACGATGGCGTCGGGGTCTACGATGTTGATGACCACCGCCAGCGCGCGGGCGAGGCGCGCCTCGTAGCGGCGCAGCGTCGCCTCGCAGGCGGCGTCGCCGGCGGCGGCGCGAATGGCGATCTCGGTTGCTGCGAGGTCGTCGCCGGTGGCGGCGACGTGGTCGCGCTGGAGGCCGGGACCGGAGAGGAAAGTTTCGGCGCAGCCACGACGGCCGCAATAGCAGGCGGGCCAGGCCGCCTCGTCGCCCGGCAGCCGGTTGTGGCCCCATTCGCCGCCGATGCCGTTGGCGCCCGCCAGCAACCTGCCGTTGGCGACAATGCCGCCGCCAACGCCGGTACCGAGAATTACGCCGAATACTACGGCGGCGCCGGCCGCCGCACCGTCGCTGGCTTCCGACAGCGCGAAGCAGTTGGCGTCGTTGGCGAGCCGCACGTCGCGCCGCAGCGCCGCCTGCAAGTCCTGCCGCAGCGGCCGCCCGATCAGCCAGGTGGAATTGGCGTTCTTGACGAGGCCGCTCGCCTGCGACTCGGCGCCGGGGATGCCGACGCCGACGCTGCCGCGTTGCCCGAGTTCGTGCTCCGCCGCCGCGACCAGCGCCGCCACCGCCGCCACCGTGCCGGCGTAATCGCCCTGCGGCGTCGCCGTGCGCCGGCGCAGCAGTTAGGCGCCGCCGGCGGCCAGCGCGACGATTTCGATCTTGCTGCCGCCGAGGTCGATGCCCAGCCGCATGATCACTTCCCGTTCAAGCCGTCGAGGCCGCCGACGTCGAGCCTGCCGTTCGCCGTCTTGACCTGGAGCCGGAGATTGCTGGCCTCGATGCCCGCCACGCGGAGCTTGCCGACGCGCACGGTGCCGTCGACCGCGCTGTCCTTGAGCGCCGACAGGTCGACCGGGTTTGTCGCCCGCTCGGCGTTCGCAGGATGGGGCGGCAAGTAGCGGTCGAGATCGAGGCGATCGATGTCGAGGTCGAAGTGCAGCGCCAGCGGCGAGTATCGGGCCACGCTGAATTTGAGTGCGGCAGCCGAGTCGTCCACGCGTGTCGACAACTGCCCTTCGGCCGAGGCGCTGCCGACGCGCAGGGCGCCGCGCAGCGGCAGCGCGACGTGCTTCATCGGCAGGCGTGGATGCGCAACGTCGATCGCGCCCGATAGCTTGTCCAGGCTCAGCGTCCGCGCCGCGAGGTCGGCGGCGAG
>DAIEEM010000315.1 GCA_027325905.1 Rhodocyclaceae bacterium | reverse complement strand
TCTCGCGCCACGACCTCGGCCGCGAGAAGTTCCTCGAAAAGGTGTGGGAGTGGAAGGAATACTCGGGCAACACCATCACCAAGCAGATGCGGCGCCTGGGCACCTCGCCCGACTGGACGCGCGAGCGCTTCACGATGGATGCCGGCCTGTCGAAGATCGTCACCGAGACTTTCGTGCGCCTGCACAAGGAAGGTCTCATCTACCGCGGCAAGCGGCTGGTCAACTGGGACCCGAAGCTGCTCACCGCAGTTTCCGACCTCGAAGTCGTCAGCGAAGAAGAAGACGGCTCCATGTGGGAGATCCGCTACCCCTTCATCGGCGGCGAAGGCGGCCTGGTGGTCGCCACGACGCGCCCGGAAACCATGCTCGGCGACGTCGCCGTGGCGGTGAATCCCGACGACGAGCGTTACCGGCACCTCGTCGGCAAGCAGGTGCAGTTGCCGCTCACCGGCCGCTGCATCCCCATCATCGCCGACGCCTACGTCGACCGCGAGTTCGGCACCGGCTGCGTCAAGATCACGCCGGCACACGATTTCAACGACTGGCAGGTCGGCCACCGCCACGGCCTGACGCCGCTCAGCATCTTCACGCTCGATGCGCGCATCAACGAGCACGGCCCGGAGATGTACCGCGGCATGGATCGCTACGAAGCGCGCCGCGCCATCGTCGCCGACCTGACGGCCGAAGGCCTGCTGGTGTCGGTGAAGCCGCACAAGCTGATGGTGCCGCGCGGCGACCGCAGCAACGCCGTCATCGAGCCGATGCTCACCGACCAGTGGTTCGTCGCCATGACCAAGCCCGGCGCCGACGGCACCAGCATCGCCGGCAAGGCGCTCGAATGCGTGGCCTCCGGCGAAATCAAGTTCGTGCCCGAGAACTGGGTCAACACCTACAACCAGTGGCTCAACAACATCCAGGACTGGTGCATCTCCCGCCAGCTCTGGTGGGGCCACCAGATCCCGGCGTGGTATGCCGACGACGGCCGCATCTACGTCGCCCACGACGAGGCCGAGGCTTACGCCCAGGCCAAGGCGGACGGCTACGGCGGCGGCCTCGCGCGCGACGCCGACGTCCTCGACACCTGGTACTCGTCCGCGCTGTGGCCATTCTCGACGCTCGACTGGACGCCCGAGTGGCCGGCCAAGTCGAACCCGGCGCTCGATCTCTACCTGCCGTCGACGGTGCTGGTGACCGGCTTCGACATTATCTTCTTCTGGGTCGCGCGCATGGTCATGATGACCAAGCACATCACCGGCAGGATTCCCTTCAAGCACGTCTACGTGCATGGCCTGATCCGCGACGCCGAAGGCCAGAAGATGAGCAAGTCGAAGGGCAACGTGCTCGACCCGATAGACCTCATCGACGGCATCGCGCTCGACGCTCTCGTCAAGAAGCGCACCACCGGCCTGATGAACCCGAAGCAGGCGGCGCAGATCGAGAAGCGCACGCGCAAGGAGTACCCGGACGGCATTCCCGGCTTCGGCACCGACGCCTTGCGCTTCACCTTCGCCTCGCTCGCCAGCCCCGGCCGCGACATCAAGTTCGACATGCAGCGCTGCGAGGGCTACCGCAATTTCTGCAACAAGCTGTGGAACGCCACGCGCTTCGTGCTGATGAACTGCGAAGGCAAGGATTGCGGCCTCGACAATCACGAGCCGAACGCCTGCCGCGGCGATTATCTTGACTTCTCGCCGGCCGACCGCTGGGTTGTCAGCCTGCTGCAGCGCGTCGAGGAGGACGTGGCGAAGCATTACGCCGACTACCGCTTCGACCTGCTGGCCAAGGCTATCTACGAATTCGTCTGGGACGAATACTGCGACTGGTACCTGGAACTGGCCAAGGTGCAGATCCAGCAGGGCAACGCGGCGCAGCAGCGCGCGACGCGCCGCACACTGGTGCGCGTGCTAGAAACCACGCTGCGCCTGGCGCATCCGCTGATCCCCTTCATCACCGAGGAACTCTGGCAGAAGGTCGCGCCCGTCGCCAGCCGCGGCGGCGAGAGCATCATGCTGCAGGCCTATCCGCGGGCCGACCTCGGCCGCTGCGACGACAAAGCCGAAGCCTGGGTGGCGACGCTCAAGTCGATGGTCAACGCCTGCCGCAGCCTGCGCGGCGAAATGAACCTATCGCCGGCGCAGAAGGTGCCGCTCGCCGCCTCCGGCGACGTGGCGACGGTAGAAGCCTACGCGCCGTATCTCGCCGCGCTGGCGAGGCTTTCGGAAGTCGCCGCGACCGGCGCTGCGCTGCCGGATTCCGAGGCGCCGGTGCAGATGGTCGGCGACTTCCGCCTGATGCTGAAAATCGAAATCGACGTCGCGGCCGAAAAGGAACGCCTCGCCAAGGAAATCGCCCGCATCGAAGGCGAAATCGGCAAGGCGGAAAAGAAACTGGCGACGCCCAGCTTCGTCGAGCGCGCACCCGCCGCGGTGGTCGCGCAGGAACGCGAGCGGTTGGCCGGCTTCAAGTCGCTGCTCGACAAGCAGGCCATGCAGTTCAAGCGCCTGGGCTGATGCCGTTGCGCGCCGCGGCCGCAGCGGCCGCGGCGGACAACGTATCGGTACGGCGGCTCGTCAGCGCGCGTCTTCCTTGCCGCCCACCGTCAGCGCCAGCGCCTTGCGGATCGCCTCCGGCGCCTTCATGATGTTCATGAAGCTGTTGGCCCCCATCATCGACAGATCCGGGAAGCTGGTGGCGATGCGGAAACGGGCATAGAGGGCATAGACTTTGTTGTCGGAGACCAGGATGTCGTACGGCAAGTGGGCCGTCGACTTGACGTCCCTGAAGTCGATCTCGCTCATGATGTACTTGTCGTCCATGAACTTGGTATCGCCCTCGCCCTTCATGGCGACGCCGAACAGCGTCTCCTTCTTGCCCGCGACATCGACGCGGTAGACCTTGGTGACGCCGTACTTGCCGGCCGCCAGGCCGGCTTCGACCGCCTTCAGCGCCTCGTCGTAGCTACCGTAGGTGGCGAGGGTGTTGGGTTCGTCGAAGTACTCCATGCCGAAGGTATAGTGGTACTTGCGCAGCTTCTCGGCGGTCAGGCCCTGCGCGCCGAAGTCCTCTATCTTGCCCAGCGCCGCCTGGAGCTTCGCCGCGGTGCTCCTTAGGTCGCCGCCCATGCGGTAGGCGTTGGCCATATAGACCGGGTTGGTGTAGGCCACCTGGATCTCGTCCTTCACCTTGGTCACCGACACGCGCTGCGCCGCGCCGAAGCCGCCGTGCTCCGACTTGGCTGCGGTGGTGCGCATCTCGTCGTCGGTTACCGCGATCACCACCGCGCCGGGATAAGGCGAATAGCTGCCGGCGACGGTGAAGCCCTGGCCGACCAATGCCGCCTTGGTCGCCTCGACCTTCTGCGCGAAATCACCCGGACCTTTCGACGCCAGGACGAAGGGTTTAAGCAAGACATCGTCGGCAAAGGCGGTTCCTGCCAGCAAGGCCATGAAAAGCACGCAAAGGATTCTCCAAATCTTGGACATGTCTCTCTCCTCCTTGAACGGATGGTTTTCTCTCTGGAAAAAAAAGGCCGAAAGCGGATTCGCTCTCGGCCTTTCGCGTTATGGTGCGCGCAGACGTTTAGACTTATTAGAACTTGACACCGTAGGCAATGCCGATGGAATCCTGATACATCTTGATCGTCTCGGTTCCTGCCGGCACGCCAAACGCGTTATACAAACTCGACCCTTGCACAGAGTTCTCGAAAGCGTGCATGTACGCCATGGTCAGTTCCGAATCCTTGCTCAGCCCGTAGGTGAAACCAAGCGTCATGTGATCCTGAACCACCCCGGGAGCGATGATATTGAAGGTCACGTCACGATTCGAGATCGGGTTGTCCGTGTGGTTGTAGCCCGCACGCAGCGTCAGATTTTGCGAATATTGGTATTCGACGCCCAACTTGAAGACATTGACGTCCGACCAACCGAAACCACGGCAGGTGTCGCAGCCCAGCGAGCCGACGGTGTAACCCGTTCCAGCGACGGAATTGCCGATATTCGTGCTCGGGTTGGCAATCGACGTAATGCCACTGTAGTTGATCCGCTGGAAATCGGCGGCGATCGTCACAGCCGGACTGGCTTTATAGGCGATACCAAGATTGAAAGTTTCGGGCATGTCGAACATGCCCTCGGCGGGGAAAAGATCCTTGTAGTTGTCGAACTTGCTCATTATCATTTTCGACGTGTAGCTTGCGCCAAGGGTAACGACGTCGCTCATCTTGCCCATCCAGCCGAGACGCAGGCCATATCCGTGGGAACTGTCGTAGCCACGGTTGGTCAGGTTGTTGTTCGTTGAGAAGGTCGCGGGCGAAGACGTAAAGCCCTGGAAACCGTCAAGACCTTGAGCGGCGAATTTCTGGTAGCCAACCAACAACGACACCCCTACCGAGTTGTCGTTGTTGATCTTCATGGAAAACGTCGGCGCAACGATCAACTGAATCAGGTTGATGCCAAGGTTTCCCGTACCGCAAAGCATGTTGTATGAGGCGTGCCCTGGATTGAAACCATTGCACACCGTTCCAGGCCCACCGGCAATCTGGCCGCCTTGGTAGTTGGTGTTCATGCCGCCGTTGCCGTACACGGAAACTCCGTCCGACATGTCCCAGCCCAGCAGCTTGTTGTAGCCGAATTCCGGAATTGCAAAGAGGTTGCTGTCGCTGCTCACGGCGCCATTTGTATCTATCCCCGCGGGGCTTCCGGAGCGCTCGGCGCTCCGCCTGGGAGAGAACAGATCGACGCCGACATCCAGCCTGTCGCCCACCCACACCATGCTGGCCGGGTTGTTGGCGCCACCGAAGGCGTCCTTCGCCATCGCCGTCGCCGCGCCACCCATGCCTTTGGCCGTCATGCCGTAACCGTCTGAAAAATAGCCGTCGGTAGCGAATGCCGATGCGGACAGCCCGGCTGCCGCGAATAGAACCGCGATCTTGGTAGACTTCATCTGGTATCTCCTCCGTGGTGAAACTATTTATAGTGTTTGCATTCTTCCCCGGCCGCATGAACAACATGCGGCTTCCGGGCAGACCGGATCGTTTTTATTGAATCTCGCTGCGTCGCCGCCCGCGCCAC
>DAIEEM010000305.1 GCA_027325905.1 Rhodocyclaceae bacterium | reverse complement strand
GTCGCCGCCAGCAGCGGGGCGACCAGGCGTTCGGCGAGCTGCGCCGGCGCGCCGGCGGTGGCCGCCTTGACGGCCTTGCCCTTGTCGTAGGCGTAAAAGCCCCGTCCGGTCTTGCGGCCGAGATGGCCGGCGGCGACGAGGTCGACGAGTTTTCGCGGCGGCGCGGCCACGCCTTCGGCAAGGCCTTTGCCCGCTGCCAGCGCGACGTCGAGGCCGACAGTGTCGGCCAGCTCGATCGGACCCATGGGCATGCCGAAGGCGAGCGCCGCAGCGTCGACCGCTTCCGGCGCCATACCCTCGTCCACGCAGCGCATGGCTTCGAGCAGGTAGGGCGCCAGCACGGCATTGACGAGGAAGCCCGGCGCGTCCCTTACCGGCAGCGGCAGCTTGTCGATCCTGCGCACGAAGGCAGCCGCCTGCTTCGCCGTGGCTGCGTCGGTGGCCGCGCCGCGCACGACCTCGACCAGCGGCATCTTCGCCACCGGGTTGAAGAAGTGGATGCCGACCAGGCGCGACGGATTTTCCAAGGCTTGCGCGATGTCGGCCAACCGCAGGCTCGAGGTGTTGGAGGCGAGCACGGCGCCGGGCTTGGCGCGCGCCTCGATGTCGCGGAACAGCGCCCGCTTGGCTTCGAGGTTCTCGAAAATTGCCTCGATGACCACGTCGGCCTGGCCCACGCCGCAGCCTTCCGGATCGGGAATCAAGCGGTCGAGAACGAAGCGTACCTGCTTGTCGGCGTCGCGGTCGTATCGGAATCTTTTGCGCCAGGCATCGGCGGCGCGCTTGATCGCCGGCGCGATGCGCGCGATGTCCTGGTCCTGCAGCGTCACCGTCATGCCGCGCAGCGCACACCAGGCGGCGATGTCGCCGCCCATGGCGCCGGCGCCCACCACGTGCACCCGCTTGGGCGCAAACTCCGGCGCTTCCTTGCCGAAGCCCTTGAGGCGCTCCTGCAGGTAGAACACGCGCACCAGGTTCTTCGTCGTCGGCGAAGCGATGATGGCGTCCAGCGAGGTTGGCGCGGCGGCCGGTACGGCGAGCGCATTGCCGCCGTAGCTGCGCCACATGTCGATGATGGCGTAGGGCGCCGGATAGTGTTCGCGGCTTGCGCGCCGAGCGACCTGCTTCTTCGCCTGGGCGGCGACGAAGCCGTTGAGCGGCGCCGAATTCATCAACCGTTGCAGCAACGGCAGCCGGTGCGGCGGCCGGCCGGAAAGGGCGACCATGCGCGCCGCGCTTTCCATCACGCGCGGCGGCACGCATTCGTCCGCCAGGCCCATGCGCTTGGCACGCCTGGCGTCGATGCCCTTGCCGGTCAGCATCATGTCGAGCGCAGCGGCCGGGCCGACGAGCTGCGGCAGCCGCAGCATGCCGCCCCAGCCGGGAACGATGCCGAGCATCACTTCCGGCAGCGCGAACCTGGTGCCGGGTTCGTCGACCGCGATGCGATAGCGGCAGGCCAGCGCGAGTTCGGTGCCGCCGCCCATGCAGTGGCCGCGCACCAGCGCCAGCGTCGGGTAGCGCACGTTCGCCAAACGATTGTAGAGGTCCCAGCCGCGCTGCACCAGTTCGCGCCCCTTGGCGAGCGTATCCATGCGCGTGAATTCCTCGATGTCGGCGCCGGCGATGAAGCCGGCTTCCTTGCCGGAGCGGAAGACCAGCGCCTTCGGCTGCGCCTGGTCGCAGGCGTCGAGCACCTGGGCCAGCTCCGCCATCACCTCGGCGGACAACACGTTGGTCGAGGAATCCGCCTTGTCGAGCGTCGCCCAGCAGATGCCGTCGGCGTCGGTGTCGAGTTTCCAATGCTTGAGCGTCATAGCGTTTCCACCATCATCGCGCCGCCCTGTCCGCCGCCGATGCAGATCGAGGCCAGCCCGCGTTTCTTGCCTTCGCGCCGCAGCACGTGCAGCAGGTGCAGCACGATGCGCGCGCCGGAAGCGCCGACCGGATGCCCCTGCGCGACGGCGCCGCCGTCGAGGTTGAGCTTCGCTTGATCGAGCGTCCCCAAGGCGCCGGGCAGGCCGAGCTGCTCGCGGCAATAGGCGTCGTCCTGCCAGGCGCGGATGCAGCCGAGCACCTGGGCGGCGAAGGCTTCGTTGATCTCCCACGCATCGACGTCGGCCAGCGTCATGCCGTGGCGC
>DAIEEM010000295.1 GCA_027325905.1 Rhodocyclaceae bacterium | reverse complement strand
ACTATCGCCTCGGCCGTATCGCCGATGCTGCCGAGTGCTACCGCGCGTGGCTGCGCGCCGAGCCCGACAACGCGATCGCCCGGCACTACCTCGCCGCATGCACCGGCGAGGATGTGCCCGCCAGGGCGCCCGATGGTTTCGTCTCTACGCATTTCGACGACATGGCGGAAGGCTTCGATGCGAAACTCGTCGGCAAGCTGTGCTACCGCGGCCCCGAAATCGTCGCCGGCCTGCTGCGTGGACAGCTTGCCGCCGACGGCACGCTCGACGTGCTCGATGGCGGCTGCGGCACCGGCTTGTGCGCGGCGGTGCTGGTCCCGTATGCCCGGCATCTCACCGGCGTCGATCTTTCCTCCGGCATGCTGGCCAAGGCGGACGCGCGCCATCTCTACGACGAATTGGTGGCGGCAGAATTGACCGCCTACCTGCGGCAGCGCAGCAAGGCCTTCGATCTAATCGTCATGGCCGATACCGTGATCTATTTCGGCGACCTGACGGCGCTGTTCGCGGCCGTCGGGGAGGCGCTGCGTCCCGGCGGCGCCTTTGCGTTCACGGTGGAAACGGTGTCGGAAGCCCCACCGCTGCCGGCCGGCTATCGCCTCAATCCCAGCGGCCGCTACGGCCACAGCCATCCTTACGTCGCGCAGGCGCTGGCAGCGGCCGGCTTCGCGCTGCGGCGCAGCGACAATGTCGTCTTGCGCAGCGAGTTCGGCAAGCCGACGCACGGCCTTGGTGCCTTGGCCTACGCCATGCCGCGCCGATGATCGAGACCGCACCGGCCGGGCTGGGCTAAAGTAGCGCCCGCAGGGGAAAAGTGCGGGGATCCGTTTGATAGGCTCACGCCTTGAGCCTGTCTCCCGCCAAAATGGCTTCCACGACTTTCATGGAGGCTGGATCATGGCGATTGCAAGCAATCCCGACAAGGTGGTGTTCTGGATGACGAGCGTACTGGGAATTATCGCTTGGCTGATTTGAATCCGATCAAGACGCGCGACGCTGGCGCCGACGGCGGCACCGTGGTGCTCTGCGCGACGCATCGGCTGGCGCGCAACCTGCGTCTCGCCCATGACCGCGCGCAGGCGGCGTCGGAGCTGGCGCGCTGGCGGCCGCTGCCGGCGCTGACGGCGCCGCAGTGGCTCGACGGCGTCATTGACGCGGCGCTGCTGACGGGCGACTTGCCGGCCGCGAGCGTGCCGGCGCTGGTGCTGACCCCGGCGCAGGAACGCATGCTCTGGCAACGCGTGATCGAGGCGGACGCCGGCGACGCGCCCGAGGCGCTGTTTTTCGACAGCGAGGGACTGGCGGCGACGGCTGCCGAAGCGAATGCGCTGATCGAGGGCTGGGGCCTGCGCCTGGCGGGAAATTCCGGCGAACTCGGCGAGGAGACGCGCCGCTTCCTGCACTGGCGCGCGGAATTCCGCCGCCGCTGCGAGGCGGCGGACTGGCGCGAGCCGGCGCGCGCCGTGGCGGCGCAGATCGCGGCCATAGCAGCAGGCGCGGGAAGCGTGCCGCCGCGCCTGCTGTTCGCCGGCTTCGACCGCTACACGCGGCAGGAGCAGCGTCTCGCCGAGGCCTTGCGCGGCCGCGGCTGCGCGGTCGGCGAACTCGAACTGGGCGCCGAGGCGGACGCCGTCGCCGGCGCCGTTGCGCTGCCCGACCGCAAGGCCGAATGCCGCGCCGCGGCGGCCTGGGCGGCGGCGCGGCTGGCGGCCGATGCCGGGCAGCGGCTCGGCATCGTCGTGCCGGAACTGGCCGGCTTGCGCGAGCACATCGCCGCCGCGCTCGACGATGCGCTGCAGCCGCAGGCGCTCGCCGCGGCGCAGGCCGAGATGCCGCGCCGCTACAACTTTTCGCTCGGCACGGCGCTTTCCCGTCAGCCGTTGGTCGACGTCGCGCTGCGCCTGTTGCGGCTTGCCGCCGGCGCGCGGCGCGTCGAACAGGCCGATGTCGGCGAACTGCTGCGCGGCCCCTACTGGTCGGCCGACGAAGCGGAAGCCGATGCGCGCGCAGGCTGCGAGGCGCTGATGCGCGAGCGGCTGGCGCCGACGTTCTCCGTCGATCGCCTGCTGCGCTTCCTGCGCCGCCAGGCGGCAGGCGGCGCGGCGGCGCCGCGCCTGCTCGCCAACCTGGCCGCGCTGCGCGCCAAGGCCGCGGCGCAGCCGTCGCGCCAACTGCCGTCGCAATGGATCGGCAGCCTGCGGGAGATGCTTGCCGCGGCCGGCTGGCCGGGCGAGCGCAGCCTGTCCAGCCACGAATTCCAGGCGCGCGTCGCCTTCGCCGAAGTCGTCGACAGCCTCCGGCAGTTCGACGGCATGCTCGGCCGCATCGCGCTGGCCGAGGCCGTCAGCCGGCTGGCGCAACTGTGCCGCGAGCGCGTGTTCCAGCCCGAGACGGCGAACGATCCTCCGGTGCAGGTGATGGGGCCGCTGGAAGCGGCCGGCGCGCACTTCGACGCGCTCTGGGTGATGGGTATGAACGACGACGTCTGGCCGGCCGCGGCCAGCCCGAATCCGTTGCTGCCTGCGGAGTTGCAGCGCCGCGCCGGCACGCCGGGCGCATCCGCCGAAATCGAGGCGGCTTTTGCGCAGGCCATCCACCGCCGCTTGTTGAAGAGTGCGCCCGAAGTCCTGTTCTCGTGGGCGCAGGGCGAGGGCGACCGGATACGGCGGCCGAGTCCGCTGATCGCGGCGCTGCCGCCGCGACTGGCGCCGCCGCTGCCGGCCACGGTCGCGGAGCGGCTGTGCGGCACCTTGCCACTGGCGGTGCTCGACGACAACCGGGCGCCGCCGGTGGTGCCCGGCGAGCGCGTCGGCGGCGGGGCTAATCTCCTGAAGGCGCAGGCGCTGTGTCCGGCCTGGGCCTATTACCGCTATCGCCTCGGCGCGCGCGCTCTCGGCGAGCCGGTCGAAGGGCTCGACGCGCGCGCCCGCGGCAGCCTGCTGCACGCGGCGCTCGAAGCCTTCTGGCGCGGGCGCTCGTCGGCGGACCTGCTGGCGCTGTCGGCCGACCAACGCGCCGCGGCGCTGGGCGCGGCCATCGATGGCGCGCTGGCGGATTTCGACGCCGAGCGCGACGAGCCGCTGCCGCAGCGTATCGCGCTGCTCGAGCGCGAGCGCCTCATGGCCCTCGTCGGCCGCTGGCTGGAGATCGAGGCGGCGCGGCCCGCGGCCTTCCGCGTCGTCGCCTGCGAGGAGCGCCACGACATCGACATCGAAGGGCTGGTGTTGCGGCTCACCGTCGACCGCATCGACGAACTGGCCGACGGCCGCCGCGTCGTCCTCGACTACAAGACCGGGCGCGAACTCGACTGGGCGTCGTGGGCGGCGCCGCGCATCGTCGAGCCGCAACTGCCCGTGTATGCCGCCTACCTTGCCGGCGATAAAGGCGTCGACGCCGTCGCCTTTGCGCAGTTGCGCTCGGGCGAGGAGGGCTTTGTCGGCATCGCCGCTGCGGCCGGCCTGCTGCCGGACGTGGCGG
>DAIEEM010000074.1 GCA_027325905.1 Rhodocyclaceae bacterium | reverse complement strand
GTGGGCCGACAGCGCCCCAAGCTGCGGCACCAGCGCCCGCAGCGCATCGGCGCCGGCGTGGTTCTCGAAGACCACGCCGGCGCCGACGCGCACGTTGATGCTGGCCTCGGGGTTGGCGACGATCGGCAGCAGTTCCGCGAGCAATTCCGGCCGCGCCGCGATCGTCGCCTTGACCTGCGCCAGGCCGCCCTCCTTCAGCAGGACGTGAAAGCGGTCGGCCATGCCGCCGTCCCGCCGAGCCTGATGGCGCAGCGCCTGCGGGCAATACGGATAACCGGCGACGACTGCCGGAGAATCGGGGCGGGGCGGCGAACGCATGCGGAACGGGGCGGACGTGGTTTGCGCGCGATTATGCCTTGGATTAGGCGCCCGGCCGCAGGTCTGAGATAATGCGCGCCTTCACGGCCGCTCCGGCCCGTTCTCCCCGCCTCGAAGGAGGCCTCCATGACCGAATCCATCGATACCTTCGCGGCGCTGCAACTGCCGCCCTTCCTGCTATCCGCGCTGACGGACGTGGGCTATGAAACCCCGTCGCCGATCCAGGCCGCCTGCATTCCGCACTTCCTCGCCGGCCACGACCTGATCGGCGAAGCGCAGACCGGCACCGGCAAGACCGCCGCTTTCGCCCTGCCTTTGCTGGCGCGGCTCGACCTCGCGGTGAAGATGCCGCAGGCGCTGGTGCTCACGCCGACGCGCGAACTGGCGATCCAGGTCGCCGAGGCCTTCCAGAAATACGCCCACCACATGCCCGGCTTCCACGTGCTGCCGCTCTATGGCGGCCAGAGCATGGTCATCCAGTTGCGCGCGCTGTCGCGCGGCGCCCATGTCATCGTCGGCACGCCGGGACGCATCATGGACCACCTGGAGCGGAAGAGCCTGGTGCTCGACAAGCTCCAGACCCTGGTGCTCGACGAGGCCGACGAAATGCTGCGCATGGGCTTCATCGACGACGTCGAATGGATCCTCGAACACACGCCGGCCGAACACCAGACCGCGCTGTTCTCGGCGACCATGCCGGAGCCGATCCGGCGCATCGCCCAGCGCTACCAGAAGAATCCGCAGCAGGTGAAGATCCGCTCCGCCACGACCACGGTGGCCGCGATCCACCAGCGCTACTGGCAGGTGCGCGGCGCCGACAAGCTCGACGCCCTGACGCGCATGCTCGAAGTCGAGCAGGATTTCGACGCCGCGCTGATCTTCGTACGCACCAAGACGGCCACCGTCGACCTCGCCGACAAGCTCGGCGCGCGCGGCTACGAAGCCGCGGCCTTGAACGGCGACATGACCCAGGGCTTGCGCGAGCAGGTGGTCGAACGCCTGAAGAGCGGCAGCCTCGACATCGTCGTCGCCACCGACGTCGCCGCGCGCGGCCTCGACGTGCCGCGCATCAGCCACGTCGTCAATTACGACATCCCCTACGACACCGAAGCCTACGTGCACCGCATCGGCCGCACCGGCCGCGCCGGCCGCGCCGGCAACGCCATCCTGTTCGTCGCGCCGCGCGAGCTGCGCATGCTCAAGGCCATCGAGCACGCCACGCGCCAGAAGATCGAACCGATGACGCTGCCGACGAAAAGCGACGTCGCCGATCGCCGCGTCGCCCAGTTCAAGCAGCAGGTGCTCGACGTCATCAAGGCCGAGAAGCTCGACTTCTATTTCGACGTCGTACGCCAGCTCGAGGACGAATCGGAGATCAAGCCGCGCGAAATCGCCGCGGCGCTGGCCTTCCTCGCCCAGCGCGAACGGCCGCTGCAGCCCGAAGGCGCCGGCTGGCAGGCCGAGGCGCCCGCGCCGGCGCCGCACGAAGAACGTCCCCGCCGCGAAGAGCGGCCCGTCCGCGAATTCGGCGAGGAGCGTCAGCGTGCCGCGCCGCGCGAAGAGCGTCCTGCGTTCCACGAAGACAAGGCTTCGCGCGCCAACCGCGACGAAATCCTGTCGCGCCGCCGCGCTTTCAGCGAAGGCAACCTCGCCAAATTCCGCATCGACGTCGGCCGCAACCAGGGCGTGACGCCCAAGGACATCGTCGGCGCCATCGCCAACGAAGGCAATATCGAAGGCAAGTACATCGGCCAGATCCATCTGTTCGACGACTACAGCACCGTCGAACTTCCCTCCGACATCCCGGCGGAAACCCTCCAGACCTTGAAGCGCACGCGCATTCGCCAGAGCCCGCTGAACATCCGCGCGGTGACCCCCGGCGAAGCCGAAGAAAAGAGCGACTTCAAGCCGCGGCCGAAATGGGGCGCGGACCGCCCGAGCGACGAGCGCCGCCCCGGACCCGCCAAGTGGTCCGGCGGCAAGACCGAGCGCGACGGCAGCCGCCCGCCGAAGGCGCCGTTCAAGCCGGGCGACAAGCCCAAGCGACCCTACGCCGGCGAGAAGAAATTCGCGCCGAAGCCCGCCGCCGGCAAGTCCAAGAAATACTAGCCGCCGCGCCATGCGCATCTGGGTGGACGCCGATGCCTGCCCCGGCGTCATCAAGGAAATTCTCTACCGCGCGGCGCAGCGCCGGCAGTTGCCGCTGGTGCTCGTCGCCAACCAGTGCCTGCGCGTGCCGCCCTCGCCCTACATCCGCGCCGTGCAAGTCGAGAAAGGCTTCGACGTCGCCGACCGCCACATCGAGACCCAGGTGGCGCCAGGCGACCTGGTGATCACCGCCGACATCCCGCTCGCCGCCGCCGTGATCGACAGGCAGGCCACGGCGCTCAACCCGCGCGGCGAAATCTACAGCCGCGAAAACATCCGCCAACTGCTCGACATGCGCAATTTCATGGACACGCTGCGATCGAGCGGCGTCGACACCGGCGGCCCGCCGGCCTTCAGCCAAGCGGATCGCCAGGCCTTCGCCAACCAGTTGGATCGCTTCCTCGCCGGCGCCGGCAGCTAGCGCGGCTTATCCGGCCAGGCGCCGCAGTTCGATGGCCACCGTCTGCGGGCCGTCGGTAAGCCAGATCTGTCCGTCCTGGATCGTGCATTGCAACTGCATGCTGCGCGCGACCAGCGCCGCCAGCGCCGCCGACGTCGCCTCATCGACGACCAGCACGGTCAGCTTGTCCTGACGCGCGAGCGCCGCCCCCTCCTTCGCCCACCACAAGTCCACCGCCCGGCCGCCGTAGGCCAACAGGACGACGGCATCGGCGCGGCCGACGGCACGGCGCAGCGTGCGCTCGTCGGGCAGGCCGACCTCGATCCACAAGCGGATCTCGCCGCCGTAGTCCCTGAGCCACAGCGCCGGCTCCTCGGTGGTCGACAGCCCCTTGCCGAATTCCAGGCGCTCGTCGGCATACAGCGCAAACGCAAGCAGACGCACCATCAGCCGCTGTTCGGTCTCGGAGGGATGGCGCGCAAGCGTGAGGTTGTGTTCGCCGTAATAGGGGCGGTCCATATCGGCGATGCCGAG
>DAIEEM010000272.1 GCA_027325905.1 Rhodocyclaceae bacterium | reverse complement strand
GCTTGGCGTCGATGCCGTGGCGATGCAGGAGGCGGTCCGCGTCGACGGCGACACGGTCGTCGTCCCGCCGGGGCAGCAGGCCGAACAGAACGTCCGCCGCCGCGGCGAGGACTTGCGCGCCGGCCACGTGGCGCTGGCCGCCGGCAAGCTGCTGCGTCCCGCCGACATCGGCCTGCTGGCCTCGCTGGGCTTAAGCGAAGTCGTCGCGCGTCGCCGCGTGCGCGTCGCCGTCTTTTCCACCGGCGACGAACTGTGCAGCATCGGCGCCGCCGCGCAGCCCGGCGAAATCTACGACAGCAACCGCTACACGCTGTGGGGCATGCTGACGCGGCTGGGTTGCGAAGTGCTCGACATGGGCATCGTCCGCGACCGGCCGGCCGCGCTGGAAGCGGCGCTGCGCGAAGCCGCCGCCACGGCCGACGTCGTCATCACCAGCGGCGGCGTTTCCGTCGGCGAGGCCGACTTCATCCGCGACCTGATAGCCAAGCTCGGCGACGTCGCCTTCTGGAAAATCGCCATGAAGCCGGGCCGGCCGATGGCCTTCGGCCGCATCGGCGCCGCCAGCTTCTTCGGCTTGCCGGGAAATCCGGTGGCGACGATGGTGGCCTTCTACGAGTTCGCTCGCCCGGCCCTGCTGAAAATCGCCGGCGTCGCGCCGCTCGCGCCGCTGCCGGCCTTCGCCGCCCGCTGCACGGAACCGATCCGCAAGGGCAAGGGCCGCACCGAGTTCGTGCGCGGCCTCCTGCGCTGCGACGGCGGCGCATGGCAGGTGCGTCCGACCGGCGCGCAGGGCTCCGGCATCCTGCGTTCCATGGCCGAAGCCAACTGCTTCATCGTGCTGGAAAGCGAGCGCGGCAACGTCGCTGCGGGCGACGCGGTGACCGTGCAGCCGTTCGAGGGCCTGGTCTAACTCATTCGCCGCGCAGCGCCGCGAACGGCGGCTGCCGCATGAGGCGCCGCGTGCCCAGCAGTCCGACGATCGCCGTGCCGGCGAGGCCGAGCGCAGCGCCAAGCAGCGGCAGCGTCGGCGCCGGCAGGTAGTCGAGATGGAAGACGAAGCGCGCCAGCGCCCACGCCATCGCGGCCGCGCCCAGGCCGCCGAGCAGGCCGGCGATACCGCCGAGGACAGCGAATTCCGCCAGTACCGCCGCCCGCACCTGCGCGCGGCGCGCGCCCAGCGCCCGCATCAGCGCGAGGTCGGCGGCGCGCTCGTCCTGGCCGGATTGCAGCGCCGCGACGAGCACGGCGACGCCCGCCAGCAGCGCGAAGCCGAACACCGCCGCGACGGCGCGCGCCACCTGGTCGAAGATCGCGTTCATTTGCCGCAACAGCGCTTCGACGTCGATCACGGTGACGTTCGGAAACTCGCGTACCAGCGCATTGACCGTCGCGGCGCTTTGCGGCGGCAGATGAAAGCTGGTGATATAGCTGGCCGGATAGGAGTCGAGCAGCCCCGGCGACGCGATGACGAAGAAGTTCACGCGCATCGAATCCCAGTCGAGGCGGCGCAGGCTGGTCACGCGCGCCGCCACGCGCACGCCGGCGACCTCGAACGTCAACTCGTCGCCGAGCTTGACGCCCAGCGTGGCGGCGAGTCCCTGTTCGACCGAAAAGCCGGCACCGGACGTCTTGCCGAACCAGCGCCCGGCCGCGACCGCGTTTCCTGCCGGCAATTGCGCCAGCCACGACAGGTTGAACTCGCGCTCGACGAGGTGCTGCGCACGCTCGTCGGCATAGTCCTGCGGGCCGACGGGGCTGCCGTTGCGGGCGACGAGGCGGCCGCGCACCATCGGTTCGAGCTGCGGCTTGGCCACGCCATGCGCGGCGAGGAAAGCGGCTACGGCTTGGCGCTGCTCGGGCTGGACGTTGATGAGGAAACGATTGGGCGCGTCCGGCGGCATCCTGGAGCGCCAGCTTTCCAGCAGGTCGCCGCGTCCCGCCGTGAGCAGCAGCAGCGTCGTGATGCCGAGTCCCAGCGCCACCGTCTGCACCAGCGTCGCGCGCAGGCGCCGCCACAGGCTGGCGACGCCGTAGCGCCAGCCGCCGCCGGCGCGCACGCGGCGCGCCAGCGCCAGGATCAGCCGCGCCGCGCCGGCATACAACAGCACGGCGCCGGCGAAGCCTGCCAGCACGACGCCGCCGAGGCGGGCGTCGGCCGCCACCCAGAACATCAGCGCCGCCAGCAGCGCAGCGCCGGCGCCGTAGGCAGCGAAGGAAGCCGACTCGGCGCCGACCCATTCGCGGCGCAGCACCCGCAGCGTCGACACGCGCTTCAAGCGCAACAGCGGCGGCAGGACGAAGCCGGCGACGAGCAGGTTGCCGACGACGAAACCTTGCAGCCAGGGCAGCCCGCCCGGTGCCGGCAGCGTCGGCACGATCAGTCCGGCGAGCAGGCCTTGCAGTCCGAGTTGCACGAGAAAGCCCGTGACGCAGCCGAACGTGGTGGCCGCCAGGCCGAAAATGAAGAACTCGCCGCCGTAGATCGCCAGCAGTTGCGCCGCGCTGGCGCCGAGGCAGCGCAGCACGGCGCAGCCGTCGAGATGGCGGCGCACGTAGCGGTCTGCCGCCAGGCCCATCGCCACGGCGGCCAGGATCACCGTCAACAGCGCCGCGAGGCGCAGGAAGCGCTGTGCGCGGTCGAGCAGGTTGCGCACTTCGGGGCGCGCGTTATCCATGCTTTCGAGGCGTTCGCCGCGCCCCAGCCGGCTCTCGGCCCAGCGCCGATAGGCGTCGACGGCGCGACTTTCGCCGGCCAGATGCAGGCGGTAACTGACGCGGCTGCCCGGTTGGATCAACGTCGTCGCCGGCAGGTCGGCGAGGTTCATCAGCAGGCGCGGCGCAAAGGAAAGAAAGTTGATGCCGCGGTCCGGGTCGAGCGTGAGGACGGCCGACGTGTCCAGCGCCGCAGCGCCGACGCGCAGCGGCGTTCCCGCAGCGGCGGCGAGCGCTCCAGCCAGGCGCTCGTCGGGCCACACCGAGCCCGGCGCCGGAACCGCGTGCGTCTGCGCGTCCGGCGCATTGAGCGTTGGCGCAATGCGCAGCGTGCCGCGCAGCGGATAGT
>DAIEEM010000242.1 GCA_027325905.1 Rhodocyclaceae bacterium | reverse complement strand
CGGTGCCTGCGGCTTCGGCGTCGTCGAAGGCTGGCGCGGCGAGGTGCTGGTCGGCGTCGTCTTCGACGCCGCCGGCAAGCTCGCCCGCGTCCATCCGCACGATCCTTCCTGGCAGGCATGGCCGGCGCTCGAGCATGCCGTGCTGAACGACATCGTGCCGGACTTTCCGCTGATCAACAAGTCCTTCAACCTCAGTTACAGCGGAGTGGACCTATGATTCCCTTGCTCCGCCGCATCCTGCGCACCGGCATCCTCACCGAGCCGCCGGCGCCGCCGCAGCCGGCCGCGGAAATCGAGCGCCTGCACGACGAGATCATCGCCATCCTCGGCCGCGCGCTGACCATCCGCGAAGTCGACGCCGGTTCCTGCAATGGTTGCGAACTCGAGATCCACGCGCTGAACAATCCCTACTACAACATCGAAGGCCGCGGCATCAAGTTCGTCGCCAGCCCGCGCCATGCCGACATGTTGCTGGTCACCGGCCCGGTGACGAAGAACATGGAGAATGCGCTGCGCATCGCCTACGATTGCACGCCCGATCCGAAACAGGTCGTCGCCGCGGGCGACTGCGCCTGCAGCGGCGGCGTCTTCGGCGAGAGCTACGCCTCCTGCGGCCGCGTCGACAACGTCATCGCCGTCGACGTCGCCATCCCCGGCTGCCCGCCGACGCCGCTGGCGCTGCTGCAGGGCATCCTCGCGGCGGTGCGCCGCTGACGGGACCTCGCCCCGACCTTGCCGGTCGAGGACTATTGCGGCCGACGGTCGACCGCGCGGTTGATCTCGACCGTGACGTGCACGAGTTCCGCGTGCCCGGCGAGCGCGGCCTTGACCGCTTCCGGCGTGACATCGGCGGCGCTGGTGACGACGCCGACGATGCAGGCGTAGCGCTGCTTGCCGACGCGCCGGACGTGCAGGTCGGCGACGCGCGTCGACTCGCCCCAGGCCGGATGGCCGTGGATCGCCTGCCGCACCTTGGCGACGACGGTGTCGTCCATTTCGCAGTCGAGCAGGATGCGGCCGGTGTCGCGGATCAAGGTGCGCGCCCAGGCGGCGACCAGCACGGCGCCGACGATGCCCATCACCGGGTCGAGCCGCGTCCAGCCGAACAGCATGCCGCCGGCGAGCGCGCCGATGGCGAGCACCGAGGTGGCGGCGTCGGCGACGACGTGCACATAGGCGGCCTTGAGATTGAGGTCGTGGTGATGATGGTCGTGCCCGCCGTGCCCGTGATCGTCGTGTTCGTCGCCATGGTCATGGGCGTGGCCGAGGATCAGCGCGCAGACGATGTTCACGATCAGGCCGAGTACGGCGACGACGATGGCTTCGCCGAAGTGGATGGACTGAGGGCTGTAGAGCCGCTCGAGCGAACTGACGATCATCCAGGCGGCGATGCCGAGCAGCAACAGCGCGCTGGAAAAGCCGGCCAGCACTTCGATCTTCCAGGTGCCGAAGGCGAAGCGCGGGTCGCGCGCGTAGCGCCGCGCCGCGACATAGGCGACGGCCGATAGGCCGATGGCCAGCGCATGCGAACTCATGTGCCAGCCGTCGGCTAGCAGCGCCATCGAGTTGTACCACCAGCCGGCGACGATCTCGACCACCGTCATGACCGCGGTGATGACCATCACCAGGCGCGTGCCGCGCTCGGCGGCGAAGTTGGCCTCGTCGAAGACGTGCGGGTGGGTCCACGGCGAAAGGTCGTCGGGCGGCATCAGTCGGCGCCCGAGTCGAGCGCCCCGGCCCGGGTGGGCAGCTTGTTCATGCGTGGCAACCTCCGAATACCGTATTATCTCCGCTAAACCGCCTGCGGAGGGAACGACGATGACGATCGATACGCTGCTGATGCAAATGGCATCAAAAGGCCTGGGGGACTGGGTCTTCCTGATCTTCCTGTCGCTGCCGCCGCTGTTCGTCATCTGGTCGAAGCGCGTGCA
>DAIEEM010000066.1 GCA_027325905.1 Rhodocyclaceae bacterium | reverse complement strand
GCCAGCGCGACGAGCAGCAGCGAGTCGCCGCGGGAGAGCGGCGCCAGCGCGAAGTCGACGCCGTAGAGCCGGGCGAGTTCGCCCACCGGGCCGGCGAGTTGGAGCGTGGCGAGCCAAACGATCGTCCAGGCGACCAGGCCGCCCAGCAGGCCCTGCAGCAACCCGAAATAGTAGAAGGGCCGGCGGATGTAGGCGTCGGTGGCGCCGAGCAGGCGGCTTACTTCGATCTCCTGGCGCTGCGTGAGCACTTGCAGGCGGATGGTGTTGAAGGTGATGGCGACGAGGCCGACGCCGAGCAGCGTGGCGAGCAGGACGACGCCGGTGCGGCCGAGCCTGAGCAGGGCGTCGAGCCTGCGCACCCAGGCCGAATCGAGCTGGACGTGCTCGACGCGCGGCAGTTTCTTGAGTTCCTGCGCCAGCGCTTCCATCGCCGCCGGCGCGTCGTCCTTCGGGTCGATGACGAAGGCGTCGGGGAAGGGATTTTTCGGCAGGATGTCGATGACGTCGCCGAGACCTTCGGTGGCGCGCATACGCGCCAGCGTGTCCTCGCGCGGCACCAGGCGCGCCGCCTTGACGGCGGGATTTTTTTGCAGCCGCGCGCCGATGTCGGTGGCGGCGGCGCGCGGCGCGTCGAGCGCCAAGAACAGCGAAATCTGCGGCGAGGGCGCGGCGCCGGCGGCGAGATGCAGGGCGTTGGCGAGCAGCATCTGGCCGCCCGCCGGCAGCGCCAGCGCGATGCCGATGGCGAGCAGCGACAGCAGGGTATTCACCGGCGTCGCCGTCAGGCGGCGCAGGGCCAGCAGCAGGGCGTCGCGGTGCTGGTGCAGCCAAGCCGTCATGACGCGAGCCTGCCGTGGTTCAGCGCGATGCTCCGCGCTTCCGGGAACAGGCCGCTGTCGTACGTGGCGATGACGACGGCGACGCCGACCTGATGGAAGTCGCGGAAGATCTGCGCGACGTCGCCGGCCGTCTCGCGGTCGAGGTGCGCCGTCGGCTCGTCGGCGATCAGGAGATTGGGTCGGTTCACCACGGCGCGCGCGATCGCGAGCCGCTGCTGCTCGCCGCCCGACAGCGCAATCGGCATCGCCTTCTCGCGCTCCAGCAGCCCGACCTTGTCGAGCGCAGCGCGCACGCGCTTGGCGGCCTCGCGCGGCGGAAAGCCGGCGATGGAAAGCGGCAGCATGGCGTTCTCGAAGACGTTGCGGTCGAACAGCAGCTTCTGGTCCTGGAACACCAGGCCGAGTTTGCGGCGCAGGTAGGGAATCGCCGCGCACTTGAGCGCGCCGACGTTTTGGCCATTGACCAGCACCACGCCACCGGTCGGCCGCTCGATGGCGGCGACGAGCTTGAGCAGCGTCGACTTGCCGGCGCCCGAATGACCCAAGATGACCGCGAACTCGCCGTCGCCGATTTCGAAGTCGATGGCGGACAGGGCGTCGATGCCCGGCGGGTAGCGCTTGGAGACGTGCTGGAACTGGATCATGGGCCGGCGTCGAACAGGGCGGCGACGAATTCTCGCACCTTGAACGGCTGCAAGTCCTCGATGCCTTCGCCGACGCCGATGTAGCGCACCGGCTTCGGGCACTGGCGCGCGATGGCGGCCAGCACGCCGCCCTTGGCGGTGCCGTCGAGCTTGGTGACGATGAGGCCGGTGACGCCGATCGCTTTGTCGAAGGCTTTCACCTGCGCGACGGCGTTCTGGCCGATGTTGGCGTCGAGCACCAGGATGACTTCGTGCGGGCCGCTCGGGTCGGCCTTCTGGACGACGCGCCGCACCTTGGCGATTTCCTCCATCAGGTGCAACTGCGTCGGCAGGCGGCCGGCGGTGTCGGCCAGCACGATGTGGATGCCGCGCGCCCTGGCGGCGTTGATGGCGTCGAAGACGACGGCGGCCGGGTCGCCCGATTCCTGCGCGATCACCGTGACGTCGTTCCTGCGGCCCCATTCGGCGAGCTGCTCGCGCGCCGCGGCGCGGAAGGTGTCGCCGGCGGCGAACAGCACGCTCCTGCCCTCGTCGTGGAACTGGTGGGCGAGCTTGCCGATCGAGGTCGTCTTGCCGGCGCCATTGACGCCGGCGATCATGACGACGAACGGCTTGTGGGTGGACACGTCGAGCGGTTGTTCGAGCGGCGCCAGCAGGCGTTCGAGCAGGGTCACCAGGGCGGCGCGCAACTGCGCCGGGGTTTCCAGCTTCTCGCGCTTGACCTGCGCCTTGAGTTCGTCGAGCAGCCATGTCGTGGTGTCGATGCCGCAGTCGGCCATCAGCAGCGTCGACTCGAGTTCCTCGAGCAGTTCGTCGTCGATCCTGGCGCGGCTGAAGAGTTCGCCGAGCGGCGTGTTGAGCGCGCTGCGCGTCTTGGCTAGGCCGGCCTTGAGGCGCTGGGCCCAACTGCGCTCGGCGGCGGGCGGCGGCGCGTCGTCTTTCTTCTTCAGGAAACCAAGCATGGAGATGGGTGTCGTAAGCGCAGCCGGGTTATCATCCGGCATCGAGGAAAATCATTCTAACAGAAGCCCTTATGGCGACATGAGGGCGAAATCGAGCGCCGAGATGAGAAGAACCCTAGCCACTTTCCTGGCGGCCGCGCTGCTGGCTTTTGCCGGCGGCGCCGCTGCCGATACCTTCGAGAAACAGCTCGCCAACGGCCTGCGCGTCATCGTCGACGAGGATACGCGCGCGCCGACGGCGGTGCACATGGTCTGGTACCGCGTCGGCGCGATAGACGAGTGCAGCGGCCATTCCGGCCTCGCCCACGCGCTCGAACACATGATGTTCAAGGGCACGAAGAAGGTGCCGGCCGGCGAGTTCAGCAAGCGCGTCGCCGAGGCCGGCGGCCGCGACAACGCCTTCACGTCCGAGGACTACACTGCCTATTTCCAGATCGTGCCCAAACGCGCCCTGCCCGAAATGATGGCGCTTGAGGCCGACCGCATGGCCAACCTGCAAGTCACGGCCAAGGAGTTTGCCTCCGAAATCAAGGTGGTGATGGAAGAGCGCCGGATGCGCACCGACGACAATCCCGAAGCCCTGGTCTATGAAGCGCTCGATGCCGCGGCCTTCGTGGCCCACCCCTATCATCGGCCGGTGATCGGCTGGATGGGCGACCTCGAGCACATGACCTGGCAGGATGCGCGCGACTGGTACCGGCGCTGGTACGCGCCGAACAACGCCTACGTCGTGGTGGTCGGCGACGTCGATCACGAACAGGTGTTCCGCCTCGCCGAGAAGACCTACGGCAAGATCAAGGCCCATGCGCTGCCCGCACGCATGCCGCAGGACGAGCCCGAGCAGGCCGGCATCCGGCGGGTGGTGGTCAAGGCGCCGGCGAAGCTCGCCTACCTGGCGATGGCCTGGAAGGTGCCCAAGCTCGAGGATGTCGACCGCGATCGCGAACCCTATGCGCTCGAAGTGCTGTCGGCGCTGCTCGACGGCCACGACGCGGCGCGCCTGCCGCGCGACCTGGTGCGGGAGCAGAAGGTCGCGCAGAGCGCCGACGCCCAGTACGACAGCACGCTGCGCGGCAAAGCTCTCTTCATACTCGCCGGCCAGCCCGGCGCGGGCAAGAGCGTGGCCGACCTCGAAGCGGCGTTCCGCGCCGAGATGAAGCGCATCCAGGACGAAGGCGTTACCGCCGAGGAATTGGCGCGCGTGAAGACGCAGCTCGTCGCGTCCCAGGTCTACAAGCGCGATTCGATGATGGCGCAGGCCATGGAGATGGGGGTGATGGAAGCTTCCGGCCATAACTGGCGCGACGTCGACAAAACCGTGGCGATGCTGCGCACCGTCACCGCCGCGGAAGTGCAGGGCGTGGCGAAGAAATACTTCAAGGACGATACGCTGACGGTGGCCGAGCTCGATCCGCAGCCCATAGACGAGAGCGCGCGCAAGGCGAAGCCCGCCCTGCCGCTGCGCCCCTATTGAAGGAGCGGCGAAAATGAAGAAACTGCTTAGCGCTTGTGCCGCCTTCGCGGCCGCCGCATTGATCGTCCCGGCGGCCCACGCCGGCGCCAAGATCGAACACTGGGTCGCGCCGTCCGGCGCCCGCGTCTATTTCGTCGAAAGCCACGCGCTGCCGATCCTCGACGTCAAGGCCGATTTTTCCGCCGGCGCGGCTTACGATCCGCCCGGCAAGGCGGGCCTCGCCGGCCTGACGCACGACCTCCTCGACGCCGGCGCCGGCACCCTGGACGAGGAAGCGATCGCCGGCCGCTTCGTCGACCTTGGCGCGCGCTTCGCCGTCGAGGACGACTACGACCGCGCCGGCGTCAGCCTGCGCACGCTGTCGTCGCCGGCCGAACGCGACGGCAGCCTCGAGCTCATGCGCACCATCCTGGCGCAGCCGACCTTCCCGGCGGGGCCGCTGGCGCGCGAGAAGACGCGCAGCATCGCCGAGATCCAGGAGGCCGACACCCGGCCGGAAGCCATCGCCGCCAAGCGCTTCGCCGCCGCGATCTATCCCGGCCATGCCTACGGCGTCACGGCCACCGCCGCGAGCGTCGGCGGCATCACGCGCGACGACGTCGTAG
>DAIEEM010000311.1 GCA_027325905.1 Rhodocyclaceae bacterium | reverse complement strand
CGAAATCCCGATGCACGCCGAGCCGATCAAGTACGAAGTGGACAAGGAGTCGGGCGCGATCTTCGTCGACCGCTTCATGTCGACCGCCATGCACTATCCCTGCAATTACGGCTACATCCCGCACACGATAGCCGGCGACGGCGACCCGGTCGACGTGCTGGTGATGTCGCAGTTCGCGCTGCCGCCGGGCGTGGTGGTGCGCTGCCGCCCCATCGGCATGCTGAAGATGACCGACGAGGCCGGCGACGACGCCAAGCTTCTCGCCGTGCCCGTCGACAAGCTGACGCCGATGTACCACAACATCCAGAGCCCGCGCGACTTCCCGCAGATACTGCTCGACCAGATCTCCCACTTCTTCGCCCACTACAAGGACTTGGAGCCCGGCAAGTACGTCAAGGTCAACGGCTGGGTCGACGTCGAGGATGCGAAACGCGAGATCATCGACGGCGTCAAGCGTTACGAGGATGCCAAGGAAAAGCCGGCGTTCTGATGCGCCGCCATTGAAGTAAGGACCATGTCCTCGCTGAAAATCGCCATCGGCCAGATCAATTGTACGGTCGGCGACCTTGCCGGCAATGCCAAGCGCATTATCGCGGCTGCCGTGCAGGCCAAGGAATTCGGCGCCGACCTGCTGGTGACGCCGGAACTGGCGCTGTGCGGCTATCCGCCGGAAGACTTGCTGTTGCGGCCCGATTTCTATCGCGCCTGCCGCCGCGAACTCGACGGGCTCGCCGCCGCGGCGCCGCTGCCGCTGGTCGTCGGCCACCCGGAAGAACGCGACGGCAAACGCCACAACGCCGCTTCCTTTCTTCGCCACGGCTGTGTCGAAGCCACCTACCGCAAGCATCGGTTGCCCAACTACGAGGTCTTCGACGAGGAGCGCTATTTCGTCGCCGACGTCGATCCCTGCGTTATCGAACTCAAGGGCGTGAAGATCGGGCTCAACATCTGCGCCGACGTCTGGGAAGCGCCGGCCGCGGCGGCGGCGCGGGCTGCCGGCGCCGACCTGCTGCTGGCGCTGAACGCCTCGCCTTTCCATATGAACAAGCAGCAGCAGCGCTATGAAGTGCTGCGCAGCCGCGTCCTCGATACCGGCATGCCGATCGTCTACGCCAATATGGTCGGCGGCCAGGACGAACTGGTGTTCGACGGCGCTTCCTTCGCCCTCGACGCCGCCGGCCGCGTCACGCATCAGTTGCCGGCCTTCGTCGGGGCCGTCGGCATCGTCGAGGTCGAGGACGGACGCATCCTGCCCGGTGCGATCGCGCCCGCCATGTCCATCGAGGCGGAGGTCTATGAAGTCCTCAAGCTCGGCGTGCGCGACTACCTAGGCAAAAACGGCTTTCCCGGCGCCATCATCGGGCTTTCCGGCGGCATCGATTCCGCGCTGACGCTGTGCGTCGCCGCCGACGCGCTAGGCCCGGACAAGGTGCGCGCGGTGATGATGCCATCGCCCTATACGGCGCAGATGAGCCTCGACGATTCGCGCGCCATGGTCGAGCGCCTCGGCGTGCGCTACGACGAGATCGCCATCGAGCCGGCGATGAAGACCTACGCGGCGATGCTGGAGCCGCTGTTCGCGGGCCTGCCGCCGACGACGTGGGCCGACACGACGCCGGAAAACATCCAGGCGCGCATCCGCGGCATGGTGCTGATGGCGTTGTCGAATCGCACCGGCGGCATCGTGCTGACCACCGGCAACAAGAGCGAGATGGCGGTCGGCTACGCCACGCTCTACGGCGACATGGCCGGCGGTTTCGCCGTCATCAAGGACGTCTTCAAGACCTTCGTTTATCGCCTGTCGCGCTACCGCCATACGCTCAGCGGTCCCGAAGGACCGGCGATTCCCGAGAACATCATCACCCGCGCGCCCTCGGCGGAACTTAAGCCCGGCCAGACCGACCAGGATTCCCTGCCGCCCTACGATGTCCTCGACGGCATCATCGAGGCCTACATGGAACGCGACCAGAGCCCGCGCGAGATCGTCGCCATGGGCTACCCGGAAGCCGACGTGCGCCGCGTCGTCGGCCTG
>DAIEEM010000303.1 GCA_027325905.1 Rhodocyclaceae bacterium | reverse complement strand
GTCGGTGTTGCGCCACTTGCGCCGCTGGCCGATGTCGCGGATGCGCTGCTGGTCGGCTTCGGCCATGAATTCGCCGCCGCTGTTGGTCTTGCGCACAAAGGCGCGGTCGTCGTCGAGCGCCTGCACTTCCCTCCAGTAGTCGGCCCAGACTGCGGCCTCGGCTTCGGCATCGCGCTTGTTGCGCAAGGCCAGCATGCGGCGCAGAGCCTCGTTCTCGGCATCGCGCTTGGCGACTTCGAAGCGGGTGTCGATCAAGTGCACGCGGTCGAAGAGGGTCTGCAGCTTGGTCGCCTTGTCGACGACATGGACGGGCGTGGTCACCTTGCCGCAGTCGTGCAGCATGCCGGCGATCTTGAGTTCGTAGCGGTCCTTGTCCGACATGCGGAAATCGGCGAACGGGCCGGCCGCCGTGGCATCGACGGCTTCGGCGATCATCATGGTCAGTTCCGGCACGCGCTGGCAGTGGCCGCCGGTGTAGGGCGATTTCTCGTCGATCGCCAGGTTGATGAGGTCGATGAAGGACTCGAACAGCGTTTCCAACTGTGCGATCAGCATGCGGTTGGTGAGCGCGATGGCGGCCTGCGAGGCCAGCGATTCAGCCAGGCTCTGGTCGGCATGCGAGAACGGCACGACGGCGCCGCTGGCGGGGTCCTGCGCGTTGAGCAGTTGCAGCACGCCGATGATCTCGTTCTCGTGGTTCTTCATCGGCACGGTGAGGAAGGACTTCGAGCGATAGCCGATGCGCTCGTCGAACTTGCGCGTGCCGGTGAAATCGAAGCCGGCTTCGTCGTAGGCGTCGGCGACGTTGACGGTCTTGTCGTTGATCGCGGCATAGGCCGCCACAAGCGAATTGTTGGGCGCGCCGTCGTCCTTGGCGAGGGGAAGATCGGGGAAGTCGATCGGATGGCCGGCAGCGCCTCCCATGCTCAACCCAAGCGAATCGGTGCGCACGATCTCGAAGCGCAAGGCCTTGCCGTCTTCCGTCTTGCGGTAGAGCGTGCCGCCGTCGGCGCGCGTGAGTTGCTTCGCGGCGTCGAGGATGCGCTCCAGCAGGCGGTCGATGTCGCGCTCGTGCGAGAGCGCGGCGCCGATGGCGTTGAGTTGTTCCAGGCGGCGGAACAGGTCGGCGGAATTGTCCACTTCTAATCCTCCTTCATAGCTCTGGCCGACGGGCCGCCCCGCGCCGGGACGGCTGAAGTCACTTGATGCAGACGGCGCGCACCTGCTTCATGTCGGTAACGCCCTGCAGCACCTTCTCCATGCCGTCCATTTTCAGCGTCAGCATGCCGTCCTCCAGCGCCTGCGCCAACATCTGGGCGACGCGCGCATGCTCCTGGATCAGCTTCTTGGCCGCGTCGGTACCGACCAGGAGTTCGTGCAGGCCGCAGCGACCCTTGTAGCCGGTGTTGCCGCAGGCGTCGCAGCCTTTGGCGCGGTAGAGCTGGAATTTGCCGTTCACGCCGTAGTCCCGGAGCAGCCGCTGGCGCACGGCCTCTTCGGCGCCCTTGGGATCGCGCTTGAAGGTTTCGGTGTTCACCAGTTCGCCGCAGTATTCGGTGACGAAGTGCCTGGCCTCGGCTTCGTCGGGCGTATACGCTTCCTTGCACTTGCACAGGCGCTTGGCCAGGCGCTGGGCGAGGATGCCGAGCAGCGCGTCGGCGAAGTTGAACGGGTCCATGCCCATGTCGAGCAGGCGGATGATGGATTCGGTCGCGCTGTTGGTGTGCAGCGTGGCGAACACCAGGTGGCCGGTCAGCGAGGCCTCGATGCCGATGCCGGTGGTCTCGGCATCGCGCATTTCGCCGACCATGATGATGTCGGGGTCGGCGCGCAGGAAGGCCTTCATGATGGTGGCGAAATCGAGGCCCGCCTTCTTGTTGATCTGCACCTGGCGCAGACCCTTCTGCGTGATTTCGACCGGGTCCTCGGCGGTCCAGATCTTGGTGTCGGGCGTGTTGAGGAACTTCAGCACCGAGTGCAGCGTCGTGGTCTTGCCCGAGCCGGTCGGGCCGCAGACGAAGAACAGGCCGTAAGGCTTGGAGACGCAGGCCTTGAGCTTCTCGAGATTGCCCGGCAGCACGCCGAGCTTGTCGAGCGGGATCGGTTCGCCGGCGGCCAGGATACGCATGACGATGTCCTCGACGCCGCCGGCCGAGGGGATCGTCGCCACGCGCAGCTCGATGTCGAGCGGGCCGAACTTCTTGAACTTGATCTTGCCGTCCTGCGGCTTCCTCTTTTCCGAAATGTCGAGGTCGCACATGATCTTGATGCGCGCCGCGATGGCGTTGCGGTAAGTCGCCGGGATGTCGATGTATTTTTGCAGCGAGCCGTCCTTGCGGAAGCGGATCTGCACCTTGTCCTTGCCGATGCCGGGCTCGATGTGGATGTCGGAGCTGCCTTGCTGGTAGGCGTCGGTGATGATCTTGTTCACCAGCTTGACGAGCTCGTTGTCGGCGGCGGCCGAGACGTCGTCGCTGCCGGCGTCGCTCGTCTCCTCGCCTTCGTCCATGCCCGACAGCAGGTCGCCGACCGAGGTGTCGTCGGTGAAGCCGGAGCTGCCGAACAGTTGATCGACCGTCTGCTTGAACTCGCGCAGCGTGGTGACGCGGTACGCCAGTTTGCCGCGCGGGAATACGTTATTGACGATGCGCGAGCTCTTGATCTGCTCGGGGTCCGTGCATAGCACGATCAGGCCTTCGGCGGTCTCCTCGACCGGCACCCACTGGTTCTGTTCGACGTAGTCGCGCTTGAGGTTTTTCAGCAGGTCGAACGGCTTGATGCGCTCGGCCTTATAGGGCTCGTAGGGCACGCCGAAGTACTTCGACAGCGCCGCCCCCAGCACCGGCAGCTTGACCTGGAACTCGCCGACCAGCACTTCCTCGACGTCGATGTTCTTCTTGCGCGCCCCGCGCGCCGCCAGTTCCAGTTCCTGCGCCGAGATGACGACATCGGCGACGAGGTGGTCGTACTTCGAGCGGATGACGTGGGGCGGCTTGTTGCGCTGCGCGAAGGCGATCGCCAGCGTCTCGCACAGGCCCTTGATGCCTTCCTCGGCAACGGCGGCGAAGGGGATGCCGGCCTTGTTGTTGATGAGCTGGACGACGCCGAGCAGCTCGCCGGTCGGCGCGTCGACGATCGGCCCGACCAGCATCTGCTTGGTGCGATAGCCGGTGCGCTTGTCGACCTCCTGCAGGAACCGCAGTTGCGCGTTGATGCCATGCAATTCCGCTTCGTCGTAGACATCCTTGATATTGACGATCGACTTCGCCAACGCGACGTGGCCGGCGATGCTCTGGTCGGCGATCGGCAGGCGCAGGTCCTTGAACGAGTTGAGCCCGGTCTTGACCTTGGAGACGATGGACGCCTTGTCTTCGCCGATGGCATAGATGGTGAGACGGTCGGCATTGAACAGCGCGCAGATGTCCTGCGACAGTTCCAACATGATCTCGTCGATGTTGGAGGTGGCGTGGATCTTGTTGGTGACGGCCTG
>DAIEEM010000271.1 GCA_027325905.1 Rhodocyclaceae bacterium | reverse complement strand
GAAACTTCCATGAAGAGCGATTTCCCCTTAGTGCCAGGCCGTCGTTGCGACCTTGGATGATTCCTGCCGCGGCGGCGGTTCGGCCACATCCGGCTGGAAGGTTTCGATGCCGGTGCGGATCAGATCCTCGCCGATGCGCAGCGCCCACGCCGCGCCGACGGCGGCGAGGATATGTTCGACACGCGCGTCTTCCTGCGGGCCGGCGATCGGGACGGCCGCCAATTGCGTTAGCGCGACCTCGCTGCCGCCCGTCGCCAGGACGACATGCCCGTCGCGGACGAAGACGGCGCGCCCGCCCTGGCTGCAGTGGTCGGCCAGGGTCGGAATGGCCGGGTCGACGCCGAAGAAGATCACGTCGCCGTCGCACAGCGATGCCATCTGGGCGACCATCGGATCGCCGCCGTTGAGGACCGCCGTACCCTCGGGCAGCACGACGTCCACCTGGGTGCGCACGACGTTGTAGACCTGTTCGAGTTCGCGGATGTCGTAGTCTTCGAGACCGGCGGCCGTGTCGATGCCGGTCACCACGCCGACCTGGCAGCGGTCGTAGGCCAGGCCCTCGGCGAGGATCATGCGGCAGCCGTTTTCGAACACTGCGGCGTCGACGGCGCGGTTCAGCAGCACGCGATGACCGGCCTGCCAGGTCGCGCAATCGCGTTTTTCGACATGGCGGCGTTCGAAGTAGAGACCGTCGCCGCAAGCCAGGCCGACGTGCCGTCCGGAGAGATGGATGATCCAGGCGGCGATCTGGGCCACCAGGGTCATGCCGTCGGTGCCGGCGACGCCGACGATGGGGATGCGTCCGCTCTCGCCGTCGGGGAACAGGCTGTCGACGATGGCTTCGCCGACCGGTTGGGCCGCGCCGAACGCCGGTTTCAGGTGCATCAGCAGGCTGGGACCGGCGTTGACTTCGACGACGGCCGCCTGCTGCCGATCGAGCGGAAGCGCGATGTCGTCGGCGACGAAATCGACGCCGGCGATGTCGAGTCCGACGATGCGCGCGGCGAGCTCCCCGGCCGCCGCGATGCTCGGATGCACGATGTCGGTGACGTCGAAATTCATGTTGCCGTTGCGCTGGACGATCACTTCCTTGCCGGCCGGCGGCACCGAGTCGCCGTCGTAGCCCTGGCGCTGCAATTCCAGGCGCACGGCGGGCTCGACACCGAGCAGGATCGGGCTCAGCGGGCATTCCTAGGCCAGGCCGCGACGGGGGTCGGTATTGAGTTGAGTGTCGATCAGTTCGCGGATCGTCGATTTCCCGTCGCCGGCGACGCGGGCGATCTCGCCGCGCGCCGCCGCCGCCAGGCGGCCGTTTACGATCAGCAGCCGATGTTCCTGGCCGCGAATGTAGCGTTCGACCATGACTTCGCTGCCTTCGGCGTCGGCGACGCCGAAGGCGGCCTCGACCTGTTCGCGCGTCGTCAGTTCCATCGACACGCCGCGACCATGGTTGGCGTCGCTCGGCTTGACGACGACGGGCACGCCGATGTCCTCGGCGGCTTCCCAGGCATCTGCCGGGCTATCGACGACGCGGCCGCCGGGCGTCGGCACGCCGCAGGCCTCGAGGAGCCTCTTGGTTTGGTCCTTGTCGCCGGCGATGCCCTCGGCGATGGCGCTGGTACGGTCGGTTTCGGCGGTCCAGATGCGGCGGCTCCTGGCGCCGTAGCCGAGTTGCACGAGGTTGCCGTCGGTGAGGCGGATCGCGGGGATGCTTCTCTCGGTGGCGGCATCGACGATGCAGGCGGTGCTCGGACCGAGGAGTTGCGAGTCGGCCAGGTCGAGCAGCGGCTCCAGCCGCGCCGGCAGATCGAAGGGCGCGTCGGCGACCGCCGCCAGCAGCAATTCGCGCGCCGTGGCGAGGCAGGCGCGGGTGGTTTCCTCGTCGCGCGAGCGCACCACCAC
>DAIEEM010000061.1 GCA_027325905.1 Rhodocyclaceae bacterium | reverse complement strand
GTGACGACCGGCGCCTGGATCTCGGCGCAGCTCGGGCGCGAGCCCGTGTCCAAGGTCGCGCGCGCCAGGCTGGCGAAACAGGCGCAGGCTGGCGGCGCCTGAGCGCCTCGCCGCGATGACCCCCAGGCTGCCGCCGTCGCTGCACGTCGTCGAGCGCGGCTGGCTATCCTCGAACAACGTGCTGGCCTTCGCGGGCACCACCGCGACGCTCGTAGACAGCGGCTACGTCGGCCACGCCGAGCAGACCGTGGCGCTGCTGCGCGATGCGCTGGCCGGCCGCGCGCTGACCCGCCTCATCAACACGCATTCGCACTCCGACCACATCGGCGGCAACCGTGCCGTGCAGCGCGCCTTCGGCTGCCGTATCGTCATCCCGGCCGGCATCGCGGAACACATCGCCGCCTGGGACGAGGAGGCGCTGCTGCTGACGCCGGCCCGCCAGCGCGGCGACCGCTTCGTCCATGATGAAGTAATGCGCGCCGGCGAGGAGTTCGCCATGGGCGGGTTGACGTGGCGCGCGCATCATGCGCCCGGCCACGATATGGAAGCGCTGGTGTTCCACTGCGCGGCCGAACGCCTGCTCATCTCCGGCGACGCCCTCTGGCAGGACGGCTTCGGCATCGTCTTCGGCGAAGTCATGGGCAAGCCCGGCGCGCTGCGGGCGACGCGCGAAACGCTCGACATGCTCGGCCGGCTGGCCGTCGATACCGTGATCCCCGGCCACGGCCCGGCCTTCGCCGACGGCGACGCGGCGTTGACGCGCGCCTACCGGCGCCTCGCCGCCTTCGAACAGGAACCCGCGCGCATGGCGAAGAACGCCGTCAAGGCCTGCTTCATTTTCAACCTGCTCGACCTCGGCAGCCTGCCGCGCGCGGAACTCGAAAGCTACGTGGCGGGCGTGCCCTTCTTCCGCGACGTCGGCGCGCGCCTTCTCGGCATGGAGGCGGACGCACTGGCGCGCTGGCTCTATGACGAGCTGCTGCGCGCCGAGGCCATTGCCGTCGTGGACGGCCTCGTCGTGCCGACGATGGCGGCGTGAGACGGCGCGCCTGCCCCGCCAAACGGCCACGGTGACCAGCCCTGTTCCGCGCTACACTTTCCGCTTCCATTGTTCCTGGAAATAGCCATGAGCAGAAACCAAAGCTTCCCGACCGCCAGCCTGGTTTGCCTGCTGGCCGCCGCCTTTGCCGTCGCCGCGGCGACGCTTTCGCCGCCGCCGGCCTGGCTCTGCGCCGCGGTCGCGGCACTGCTGGCGGCGGCCGCCGCGTGGATGCACTGGGCCTTTCGGCAGTCCTGTCTGGACGGCGCCCAGGCGGCCGCCCTTGAACTCCAGCTCGGCGACATCCGCGCGGAGGCCGACACGCTGCGCCAGCGCCTGCTGGCCAGGGAGCAGGGCGCGAGCATGCAGGTGGCCGATGATCCCTTGCTGGCATCCAAGGTGAGTGACCTGGAAAGCGCGATCGGCAATGCCGCCGGCCTGGCGAACGATTTGATCGGCGTCGTCGATCAGGCGTTGTCCGACATGGCCGTCGCCAACGGCCTGGCCAAGGTCAGCGGCGAAAATGTCGCCGCCGGATACGAACTCATGACGCAGGCCAGGGCGGAAATCGAGAAGCTGGGCGCCAGCCTGCGGCGCGCCCAGGACGACCTGGGCGAATTGACCAGTCAATCGGGCCGCATCACCGGCATCGTCGATTCGATCACGCAAACTTCCGATCAGACCAACCTGCTCGCGCTCAACGCCGCCATCGAGGCGGCGCGCGCCGGCGACGCCGGGCGGGGTTTCGCGGTGGTGGCGGACGAAGTCCGCAAGCTGGCCGAGCAGGCCAGAAGCGCGAGCAACCAGATCGGCCAGATCGCCAAGGAACTGCACGTGACGTCCCGCGACGCCTCGGAAGCGGTGATCGCTACCGGCGCCACGGTCGAATGCGGGCTGTCGGTCGCCTCCCAGGCCCAGGCGGCGATGGCGGATATCCAGGCGGGAGCGAAGCGGCGGGTCGAGGTGGTCACCCAGATTACGGCGGCCATCCGGACGCAGCGGGACATCGGCGAGAAGATCGCGACGGCGCTGACAATCTCCTGAACGATCCGGAAACGGATCAGGACTCGCTGGCGCGCAGCCGGACCAGTTGCCGTCTGTCGCGCTTGGTGGGGCGGCCCTTCTGGTCGGCGCTCGGCATGGGCGCCAGTTTGCGCAACTCCGCGGCCAGCACGCGGCGCGCCGCGCTCTCCGGCGTTTCCCGATACAGCAGCCGCGCTTCCGCTGCCGGGCGGCGCTGCTCGTTCTGTCCCGCCACGACGACTTCCCAGTCCTCGTCGCCGCTGCGGAGCTGGAGGCGGTCTCCCGGTTTCACGTCCTTGGCCGGTTTCGCGGCGCCGCCGTTGAGCTTCACCTTGCCGCCGTCTACCGCGTCGGTCGCCAGGCTTCGCGT
The DNA here is from genome assembly GCA_027325905.1 of Rhodocyclaceae bacterium. Classification (GTDB taxonomy): domain Bacteria; phylum Pseudomonadota; class Gammaproteobacteria; order Burkholderiales; family Rhodocyclaceae; genus Nitricoxidireducens. Next base: position 1,876 of record DAIEEM010000061.1, on the reverse strand, counting down.
CTTGTAGAAACGTGCCGCCCAAAGCCACTTGTCGAGACGCACGGCGTCTACTCCCGCGGCGCGCCCGCCGGCGCCCCGATCCGGCGAAGCGGATGCTCGAGCAATGATCTTCTTGCCATCGGTTGTCCCCTGAATTTTCGCGCCGCCTTTTGCCGCAGCGGCAAAGGTAAACCAAGTCCGGCCTTCACGCCATCGATGACTCGATTTCCGCCGTGGCCCGCGCCTCGGCGAACACGCCGTGCAGCGCCGCGATGAAGGAGGCCTGCACCGCTGCGGCGGCGGCGACGGTCGCGTCGCCGAACCTCAGGCTGCGCGTGGCGCAGGCGTCGTGCGCGAGCGCGACCTTGAAGCCGAGATCGAAGGCGGCGCGCACGCTGGTATCGATGCACATGTGGGTCATCATGCCGGCGACGACGAGGCGGTCGGCGCCGGCCGCTTTGAGGGTGTCGAGAAGGATGGTGTCCCGGAAGCTGTTGGGGAAGCGCTTGACGACGACGGTTTCGCCGGGCAGCGGCGCGACGCTGTCGTGGATATCCGCGCCGACGGTGCCCGGCATCAGGTAGCCGGCGTTCGGTCGTGCCATCAGGTGCTGGACGTGGATCACCGGCAAGCCGCGGCTGCGGAAATGCGCGAGCAGCGATGCGGCGTTGGCGGCGGCTTCGTCGCTGCCTTCCAGCGCCATGTTGCCGCCGGCGAAGTAATCGTTCTGGATGTCGATGATGATGAGTGCAGTGGTCATGGGCGGGTCCTCATGCGGTTTGTCGATTCAGACGGCGGCGGTGAAGGCCGCCAGGGGCGGAAACTCCCGGTCAACAGCGCCGCCAGCACGCTCCTGGCGCCGGCCACGCGCCGGTCGAAGTATTGGCGGCGCAGTTTCAGCGCTGACGGTTTGAGGGCGGATACCACGACAGGCGCGTCCGATTCGATACGGAAGGTCTCGCCGGGACCGAGGATGACATCGCGGCTGTCGCCGTCGAGCGTGACCCAGGCCATGCCGCCGAGGCAGTCGAGGACATGGCCGCGGGCGCCGGACAGCGTGACCAGTTCGTTCTTGAGGAGGTCGAAGCGGGTTTCTTGCACGACCGTTGCCATCGTCGTATCCTCCATGCGCTGAATGCATTAATGGGGTCGTTGCTGCATGCGCTGACACGATAGGGCAGCGTCTGCAGCGCGGCAAACGAGAAATTCGTATTCTTAGCATGATGAAAACGCATGGATAGCGGGCTGCGCAGCCTGCCCTCTCTCGATCCGCTCAAGGGCTTCGACGCGGCGGCGCGCCACCTGAGCTTCACCAAGGCGGCGACTGAGCTGTTCCTCACGCAGTCGGCGATCAGCCGCCAGATCCAGACGCTCGAAGACCAGCTCGGCGTGAAGCTCTTCCGCCGCGAAGTGCGGCGTCTGGCGCTGACGACCGAGGGCGAAACCCTGCATCGCGCGGCCGCCGAGATGCTGGCGCGGCTCGCCGACGTCTGCGCCGGGCTCAAGGCCGCGCAACGCCGACCGCGCGTGACGGTCTCGGCGGCGGTCGGCATCGCTTCGCTGTGGCTGGTGCCGCGGCTCGCTGCGTTCCAGGAGATCGAGCCCGATCTCGACGTGCTGATCGCCGCCGACAATCGCATCGTGGACCTCGAGCGCGAGGACATCGACATCGCCTTGCGCTACATCGCGCCCGAGGTGGCGCCGCCGGACGCGACGCTGCTGTTCGACGAAGTCGTGTTTCCGGTGGCGAGCCCGGATCTGGTCGCGGCGCTGCCCGCGGCGCTGGGCGCCGGCGACCTCGTCAAGCTGACCCTGCTGGCTTACGAGAGCGGCAACAAAACGCCGTGGTTGTCGTGGGAGCCCTGGCTGATCGGTCTGGGCCTTGCGCATGCGACGC
>DAIEEM010000244.1 GCA_027325905.1 Rhodocyclaceae bacterium | reverse complement strand
AGAACGTCGTGCTGATGCCGAGCTACGTCAATATCGGCGCCTACGTCGACGAAGGCACCATGGTCGACACCTGGGCCACCGTCGGTTCCTGCGCCCAGGTAGGCAAGAACGTGAATCTTTCCGGCGGCGTCGGCCTCGGCGGCGTGCTGGAGCCGTTGCAGGCCAACCCGACCATCATCGAGGACAACTGCTTCATCGGCGCGCGTTCCGAGATCGTCGAAGGCGTCATCGTCGAGGAGAATTCGGTGATATCGATGGGTGTCGATCTTTCCCAGAGCACCAAGATCTACGACCGCGCGACAGGCGAAATCAGCTACGGCCGCGTCCCGTCCGGCTCGGTCGTGGTGGCCGGCAACCTGCCTTCCGTCGACGGCAAGTACAGCCTCTACTGCGCCGTCATCGTCAAGCGCGTCGATGCCAAGACGCGCGCCAAGACCGCCATCAACGACTTGCTGCGCGACTAGGAAGTTACGACCGCAGACACTGAACTCAAGGGAGCGTAGCCATGGGAACGATGGACCGGCTGTTCCAGTTGATGGCCGAGAAGAAGGCTTCCGACATATTCGTTTCCGTCGGCTCGCCGATCAACATCAAGATCAACGGCGTCGCCATGCCGGTGAACCAGCAACTCATGGACGCCGCCACCATCACCGGGCTGCTGCACGAAATCCTCACCGACGTGCAGTACCGCGAGTTCGAGGAGACGCTCGAACTCAACACCGGCTACGCGCTCGAAGGTGTCGGCAATTTCCGCCTCTCGGTGTTCCGCCAGAAAGGCACGCCGGCGCTGGTGGTGCGCTACATACCGGCCGAAATCCCGAAGCTCGAAACGCTCAACGTGCCCGACGTGCTGTGCGACGTCATCATGGAGAAGCGCGGCCTGGTCCTGATGGTCGGCGCCACCGGCTCCGGCAAGTCGACGACGCTGACGGCCATGCTCGACTACCGCAACGAGCGCAAGTCCGGCCACATCCTGACGCTGGAAGACCCGATCGAGTTCATCTTCAAGAACAAGAAGTCCATCGTCAACCAGCGCGAGGTCGGCTCCGATACGCGCACCTTCCAGGCGGCGCTGAAGAACGCGCTGCGCCAGGCGCCCGACTGCATCTTCATCGGCGAAATCCGCGACAAGGACACCATGAGCCAGGCCATCGCCTATGCCCAGTCCGGCCACCTCTGCCTCGCCACGCTGCACGCCAACAACAGCTATCACGCGCTGTCGCGCATCATCAGTTTCTACCCGCTGGAGAACCGCCCGGCGCTGCTCGCCGACCTCGGCGTGACAATGAAATGCACGATTTCGCAGCGCCTGGTGAAGAAGCCCGACGGCGGCCGCACGCCGGCCGTCGAGGTGATGCTGAATTCGCGCCACATCGCCGAGCTGATCGAAAAAGGCGACATGACCGGCATCAAGGAAGCGATGGAGCAAAGCATGTCGCCCGGATCGCAGACCTTCGAGCAGGCGCTGTTCAAGCTCTACCGCGACAAGGTCATCACGCTGGAAGAAGCCCTGGCCAACGCCGATTCGGCGAACAACCTGCATTGGCTGATCAACAACTCGGAAGCCGATGCCGGCGAGAAGAAGGAAGACGAAACCAAGCCTGCGACATCCGAAACGCCGGCAGCCGCGGCCGGCGGCGCCAGCTTCTCGGAATTCACGCTGAAAATCTGATGGCGCCGACGCTGGAACTCGCCCAGGCGCTGATCGCGCGGCGGTCGGTGACGCCCGACGACGCCGGCTGCCTCGACCTGCTGGCGGCGCGGCTGGCGCCGCTCGGCTTCGCGCTCGAGCGCATCGACAGCAACAGCGTCGCCAATCTGTGGGCGCGCCGCGGCACCGCCGCGCCGCTGTTCTGCTTCGCCGGCCACACCGACGTCGTGCCGCCCGGCCCGCGCGATGCCTGGGCGTCCGATCCGTTCGCGCCGGAAATCCGCGGCGGCCGTCTCTACGGCCGCGGTGCCGCCGACATGAAATCCTCGCTCGCCGCCTTCGTCGTCGCCGTCGAGCGCTTCGTCGCGGCAGTGCCGGAACACAAAGGCTCCATCGCCCTGCTGCTGACCGCCGACGAGGAAGGCGACGCCGTCGACGGCACCGTTCGCGTGGTCGAGGCGCTCAAGGCGCGCAACGAACTCATCGACTGCTGCGTCGTCGGCGAACCGACCTCGTCCGACCGCTTCGGCGACACGATCAAGAACGGCCGCCGCGGCTCGTTGTCGGCGCGTCTCATCGTCCGCGGCATCCAGGGCCACGTCGCCTATCCCGAACGGGTGCGCAATCCCGTGCACCAGGCCGCGCCGGCACTCGCCGAACTCGCCGCAACGCGCTGGGACGAAGGCAACGAATATTTTCCGCCGACCAGCTTTCAGATCTCGAACGTGCGCGCCGGCACCGGCGCCGGCAACGTCGTGCCCGGCGAAATGGAGGTACTGTTCAATTTCCGCTTCGCCACGGCGAGCACCGTCGAAAGCCTGCAAGGCCGCGTCCACGCGATTCTCGACCGCCATGGCCTCGAATACGCAATCGAATGGACGCTGGGCGGCAAGCCTTTCCTGACGCCGCGCGGCCGGCTGGTCGACGTCGTCGTCGGCGCCATCGAGGAAGTCACCGGTTGCAAGCCGGCGCTGTCGACCTCGGGCGGCACGTCCGACGGCCGCTACATCGCCGACATCTGCCCCGAGGTGGTCGAGTTCGGGCCGCTCAACGGCACGATCCACAAGGTCGACGAATGCGTCGCCGTCGCCGATCTCGAACCGCTGACGCAGGTTTATCACGGCGTGCTGGGGCGACTGCTGGGCTAGGATGAAATGGCTCTGGTAGCGATATTGTTGGTGCGCGATCGGGCCGGCAGGGTGCCCTGCCGGCCCGATCGGGAAGCACCGCGCGGTCTCGGACTTCAAGGCATGCACCGAGGGTTACGGCCACGGATGGCGGGTGTCCGATTCCCGGAAGTAAAGGAGGGGGGCCGGCGCTTTTTCGGCCCGGAGGACATGGAGGGAATCGGACACCCGCCGTCCGTGGCACGCGCCGCTGCCTCCCTCAGCGCGCGCAGAGGCGTCCAGCGCCCGCGTATGGGCCTTATGCTTTGCGGGTCGCGCGCAGCGCGGTGGAGCAACTGACATGGACTCGCTACTCGCCGAACTGCACACCGTGCGCGACTGGCTGCGCTGGGGCGTGAGCCGCTTCAACGAAGCCGGGCTTTTCTTCGGCCACGGCACGGAGAACGCCTACGACGAGGCCACCTACCTGATCCTGCATGCCTTGCATCTGCCGCCGGACCGCCTCGAACCTTTCCTTGACGCCCGCCTCGCCCACGCCGAGCGCCTGGCGGTGCTGAACCTTCTGCAACAGCGCATCAGCCGCCGCGTGCCCGCCGCCTACCTGACCCACGAGGCCTGGCTCGGCGACTTCCGCTTCCACGTCGACGAGCGCGTCATCGTGCCGCGCTCCTATTTCGCCGAAATGCTTGCCGAAGGCTTCGCGCCATGGGTCGACGAGGCCGGCGACGTCGCCGACGCCCTCGACCTGTGCACCGGCTCGGGCTGCCTCGCCATCCTCATGGCCCACGCCTTCCCCTACGCCCGCATCGACGCCGCCGACATCTCGCCGCAGGCGCTCGACGTCGCGCGCCGCAACGTCGCCGACTATGTCCTCGAGGAGCGGGTGCGGCTGATCGAATCCGACGTCTTCTCCGGACTCAACGGGCGGCGCTACGACCTCATCATTTCCAACCCGCCCTACGTAACCGCCGCGGCGATGGCGGCGCTGCCGCCGGAATACCGCCACGAGCCGGCCCTGGCGCTGGGCGCCGGCACGGACGGGCTCGACGTCGTGCGCCGCATTCTCGACGGCGCCGCGCGCCATCTGAAACCGGGCGGGCTGCTGGCCGTCGAAGTCGGCCATAACCGCGACCTCGTCGATGCCGCCTTTCCCGAACTGCCGCTGACCTGGATCGACACACCGAGCAGCGAGGACAAGATTTTCCTCGTTCACGGCGACGGCCTGCGGCCTCCCGCCGTCCGCAAGCGCAAGGCCTGAGCGGCCCGGCAACCGCGGACAGGACCGCTTCGGGCTACAATATCGCGCATGGTAGATAAGAATAAACCGATCCTGCTGGTCGAGGACAATCCCGACGACGAAGCGCTGACCCTGCGCGCCTTCGGCAAGAATCGCATTTCCAACAAAGTCGTCGTCGCCCGCGACGGCGTCGAGGCTCTCGATTACCTGTTCGCCACCGGCAGCCACGCAGGACGCGATCCGGCGCTGCCGGCCGTCATCCTGCTGGACCTCAAGCTGCCGCGCATAGACGGCCTCGAAGTCCTGCGCCGCGTCCGCGCCGAGCCGCGCACCTCGCTGCTGCCAGTCGTCATATTGACGACGTCGAAGGAGCAGCAGGACATCCTCGACGGCTACCGCCTCGGCGCCAACAGCTACATCCGCAAGCCCGTCGATTTCGAGAAGTTCATCCACGCCGTCGGCCAACTCGGCCTGTACTGGCTGGTGCTCAACGAACCGGCCGTCCCCGGTCCCTGATCCGCGCGTTGCGCCGGAACACAGCAGATATTTAAGACCCGCCGGGCGGCAGTTTCGTACCGATCGCCCCGCCGTGGCGCTCCACGGCGCGCAACTCAGGCCGTTTTGCCTTCGACGTAGTAATCGATGCGCCGCCGCGGCGCCAGGTATTCGACCACCGCCAGCGGCAGGCTTGCCGGGTTGGCCGCCCCCGCCACCGACAGGCCGCTGCCGCGCAAGTCGAGCAGGATCGCCTCGGCACGCGGAATCTCCTCGTCGTACAGCATCAGCATCGGGTGCAGGATGTCGGCCGAGTCCGACTCGACCACCAGACCGACGGCGCCGTTGGACAGTTCGACGAAGCTGCCGGGCGGATAGATGCCGAGCGTCTTGACGAAGGACTGCAGGATCTCCGCCTGGAAATGCGCCGCCTCGCTCTTGAACAACTGGGTGATGGTTTCGGCCGGCGTCTTCGCCAGCTTGATGTCGAAGGGATTGCAGAGATTGTCGTAGCGATCGGCGATCGCCACCAGCCGCGCCAGCAGGGGAATCTTGCCCGCCGCCAGGCCGTTGGGAAAGCCGCTTCCGTCCCAGGATTCGTGGTGGCAGGCGATGACGTTGCGCACCGGCGCCGGCAGGTCGCGAACGCCGGCGACCACCATGATGCCGTAGCCGACATGGGCGCGGTAGAACTGTTCCTCGGGCGGCGTGCGGCTGGCGGCGCGCAGGATGCGCAGCGGTATCTCGGATTTCCCCGCGTCGTGCAGCAGCGCGCCCATGCCCAGGCATTTCATGTCCTCTTCGGACAGGCGCAGGGCCTTGCCCAGCATCAGCGACAGCACCATGACGTTGATCGCATGGGAGGCCGGCCCCACTTCCCGGACCTTGCTGTTGACGAGCTGGATCGCCACGCTCTCCGCCGCGAGCAGGCCCGTGACGACGCTGCCGACCAGCGCCCTGGCCTGGGCGTAGCCGTCGGCCGGGCGGCCGGAAATGGTCTTCAGCACGTCGGCCGCGACGGCCGCGCCCTTCTCGTAGGCCCGTTCCTGCCGCGCAAACTGCTCGCGCCGCTGGCGCACCCGCTCGATGCGCGAACGCTTCTCGTCGAGCATGCCGGCCAGCGCCGCACTGCCGAAATCCTCATCGTGGGAGACCGCGTGCGGCGCGTTTTCCGGCAGCGGCTGGGCATTGCTGCGCACCGGATCCCAATGGATTTCCTTCAGCCCCATTTCCTGCAGCGCGCGAATCTGCTTCTCGCTGGAGATGCAGAATTCGTTGAGCATGAAGGGGTGGCGCAACCAGCCGACGCCCGCGAGGGAAATAAAGACGCCTGCCTGGAGGCGGTCGATACTTATCTTTTGCATAACCTGGACGGTGCCATTAAGTCTTTTCACATTGTAGCGTCGGGCGCGCCGCCCGCGCCGTCTCCTTATCGGCCAGGCTTCTTGCCGCAGGCGATTTTCAGGAATTCGTGGTTCATGCTGTCCGCCGCGACCGCCTTCCATTCGCCGGCGCTATCGTCGGACTCGATCATTTCTCCCGTGCCCATCGGCCCGGCGTAAAGCGCCATGGCGCGCATCCGCACCCGCGCATCCTTGCAGTCGTATTCCAATTGTGCCCGCTGCGATCGGAACGGCCGGTCGAGCAACGTCCCGGGCGATTTGAGATCGTGCAGTTGCGCCAGCGTCGCCAGGTCCCCGTCCCGGTGGATCGTGGCGGCGTCGAAATAGGACGTGTAGCCGTCGCCCGCGTAGGCCTGCGTCCATTCCGCCTTGGCCGCCGCGCATGAGACGGCGAGGAGAAATCCCCATGCCGCAATTGGTATTTTCACCGTACGCATCCCCTTCGATATTTGGCCCGGCGCCACTCTAGCAGGCCGCAACCCCGTGCGCTTGAAGCGATGCCAGAAACGCTCGGAATGGCGCAATCACTATTTGCAATGACCGTCGCCGATCCGCTTCGCTATTCTCCGCATCAGCCAGATAATGCACGCGATCAACCGCGATCGGCAGACGACATGGACAAGAAGTACACTCTGGGAATTCCGGAAATCGACGCCCAGCACGAAGAGATCAACAAGTTCGTCGCTTCGTTGCGGGAGGTGATCGCCGCCAAGCATCGGCACTACCTGATCCACCCCACGCTGAAGCGCTTGAACCATCTGCTGATCCACCACTTTGCGTGCGAGGAGTCCTTGATGGAGATGGTCAGCTATCCCGAACTGCCGCAGCACAGGATCGTACACAAAGGGGTGCTGAAAGTATTCGAAGACTACTTCTGCAACCCGCCGGTTGCCGACGAGTTCGACAATTTCGGCAAATCGGTCAGCGACAAGGTCCTCGGCCACCTCATGGCGCACGACGCGCGCCTGGCGCATTCGATTCGCAAGTATCTCGCCGAAAACCCGCTGATATCGGCGTAGGCCGCCTCTGCCGCGGCGAACCGCCGCGCGGCGCCCCTCAGAACAACTCGATCTTCTTCTCCGTAGTTCCAGCGCCGGGGCCGGCCGCAACGCCCATCGCCGCGAGATGCGCTTCGCGCTGGCTGTCCATCGCATAGCTGTCGAACAGGCTTTCGAGATGCGTATTGATCGGCTCGATCTCCAGCGGCACGACGACGCATTTCTCGACGCGCTCGGCAAGCACGTTCATGTGGCCGTCGAAGCGGTCGAGGGCATCGATGACGTGCTCGAGCTTCTGCCGCGTGACGTCCTGGAATTGCAGTCCGCCCAGAGCCTCCATCACCTCGCCGACGATGTGAGCGATGGCCGCATCGAGCGATCCGGTGAGCGTCTGCATGTAGGCGATGGTCTGCTCGAAGCGCTCGCCCATTTCCGCCAGGCGGGAACTGACGTCGTCCAATTGCCGGGTTTCGTTGCCCGAATCGGCGACCGCGAGCGCCTTCGACAGTTCCTGGCCGATGGCGGTCGTGGCCGAGACGATGCCGTGGCTGATCTTGGTGGCCGCCTGCTCGGTTTGTTCCGACAGCTTGCGCACCTCGTCGGCGACGACGGCGAAGCCGCGACCGGCCTCCCCCGCCCGCGCCGCTTCGATGGCCGCGTTCAGCGCCAGCAGATTGGTCTGCTTGGCGATCTGCTTGATCAGTTCGACGAACGGCGCCAGCGATCCGACCTGGTCGACGACGAGCTGGACGCTGGCGCGCTCGGCCTCGATTTCGCCGCGCCGCGTCTGCTGGTAGCGCTGCAGCGCCGCCAGCGCCTCGCGGTTTTGCACGACCTGGTCTTGGGATTGCGACGAAAGCTCCGCGGAGTGGGTCAGCGAATCCTTAACGTCCTCCGCCAGCTTTTCGCCTGCGGAGTGGATGCGATCCAGGCGTTCGACGAGCGCAACGGCCGCGCCTTCGGTCGCTTGCGTGACGTCGGCCAAGTGCCGGCGCAGCACGCCGTTGAACGAAGACGATTCGCGCAGATGCCCGGCGATGCGGTCGAAGTTCAATATGCGTTTTGCATCAAGCAGTCCGAGCTGTTCGACCTCGTCGGCGAAGCCGGACAGGGTACGCCCCAGCAGCAGGCGATTGAACAACGTCTGGGCGACGATGAACAGCGTAATCGAAATGCCGGTGGCGGCAGCCACCTGGCCGGCGTCGCCGGAAATCCATTGCGACGATTTAAGGACCAGTACGGCCTTGTAGGCGATGACGTAGACGACGGCGGCGCCGACGACGGCGCTGGCCAGCGTAAACAGGCCGCCGTAGCGGCGATAGAGGCGGATGAACTTGAGGTGCCAGGCAGTGGACATGGTTCCTGTTTCGCGCGTCAGCGAATCTCTTTCTGATTGAGTTGGGCGCCCAGTTGCATGTCGGTGCCTTGAATATGATCGAGCCACCAGGCGTTGAGAAACGAAATGAGGTCGTCCGTCACGCGCATATCGCCGTCGCGATAGCGCTGCTTGAATTCGCTGATCGTCACCCAGTAATTCCGATGCTGGGCGATATGCCTGGCCGTCGCGCCGTCGGCGGCAAGATGAAGCTGCATGAGCTTCTCTTCGCTCAGGAAGTGATAGGCCGCATATTCGTTCAGCTCTTCGAATATTTTCCACAATGCGTCCTTGGCGTTCCAGGTGCCGGACGCCCTGAGGCCGGTCCGGTTCAATTCGTTCAGGATGTCGAGCAGGGCGCGGTGCTGGACGTCTATCTCCGCCACGCCGACGGCGTAGCGCTCGGTCCAGGCAAGCGGTGTGGTGGAGTTGGTCATCGGCATCTTCACAAGTCTACTCCGTCAGACGAAGGATTCCGCGATCGGCGCCGGATGTTCGTGCGCATAAGCCCGCGCCCACGCTTCGAAGGCGGGCGCAGGCAGGGGCCTGGCGTAAAAATAGCCTTGACCGATGTCGCAGCCGAGCGCCTGCAACTCGGCGAGCTGCGCCGCCGTTTCGACGCCCTCGGCGACGACCCGCAAGCCGAGAATGCGGGCCATGCCGATGATCGCGGCGGCGATGGCGCGATCGTCGCGATCGCTGACGATGCCGTCGACGAAGCTGCGATCGACCTTGAGTTCATGGATGGGGAAGCGTTTGAGATAGGACAGCGACGAGAACCCGGTGCCGAAGTCGTCGATGCTGGTTGCGAAACCCAGCGACTGGAGTTCGGCGAGCATGGACATCGCCGTGGCGACATCTTCGAGCGCACCTTCCGTGATCTCCAGGCAAAGCCGGTGCGGCTCCAGTCCGGCCGCGTCGACGATACCCTTGATGCGGGCGACCATGTCCGCCTGGCGGAAATGCCGCGCCGAGATGTTGACGCTGACGTTGAACGGCGCTACGCCCGCTTCGTCCCATTGCCGCATCTGGCGGCCGACATCGGCGACCACCCACTCGCCGATGTCGTTGACGAGGCCGGTTTCCTCGGCTACCGGGATGAACGCCAGCGGCGGCACGACGATGCCGTCGCGGCGCCAGCGCACCAGCGCTTCGGCGCCGACCAGGCGGTTGCTGCGCAGGTCGACCTGGGGCTGGTACTCGACGAAGAGCTCCTGCTGGGCGATGGCGCGGCGCAGGCCGCTCTCGATACTGAGGCGCTGGTGGGCGCGCTCGGCCATTTCGCGGCTGAAGAACTGGTAAGTGTTCTTGCCCTGCGCCTTGGCGCGATAC
>DAIEEM010000219.1 GCA_027325905.1 Rhodocyclaceae bacterium | reverse complement strand
CAGGGCAGCATCGCGCCGGCGTGTCCTTGCCGAGCGGCGGCGGACGACGCCAGGAGGCGCGCGACGCGGCGCGTCATCTCGTCGGCGGGGCGGCGCGAAAAGGTCAGCGGCAGGATGCGGCCGGAATCGGCGCCGTGGGCGATCAACTGCGCCACGCGGTGCGCCAGGGTGGCGGTCTTGCCGGAACCGGCGCCGGCGATCACCAGCAGTGGCCGGTCGCGCTCCACGCTCAACGCGCTCCGCGGCGCGGCCGCGACGACGATACACCGGCGGCGTAGCGGCGCACCAAGCCGACCATGACGCCGTAGATTTCGAGCGCGCCTTGCGGCCGGATCACGGCGAAAGCCTTGTTGTGCGGACGCAGGATGAACGCGCCGTGTTCCGTGGCGAGTTCCTTGAGCGTAAATTCGTTGTCGACGATGGCGACGACGAAGTCGCCGGCCTTGGCCGCCAGACCGCGGTCGACTACGGCGATGTCGCCGTCGTTGATGCCGGCGTCGATCATCGACTCGCCGCGGATCGGGATCATGGCGGTGCGCGACGGCGTGCGGACCAGGTATTCGTCGACGAAGAATGGCTCGCCGGAGACGTCGTCAGCCAGCACGGGCATGCCGGCGGGTACGCTGGCATCGGCCAGGGCGCGCTCGAAGAAGCGCTTGGCCGGCACCCAGGCGTCGTCGTCGGGCGTGCGGTCGAGGAAGCCCTGTCCTTCGAGGCGCTCCAGCAACTTGCGCGCCGCCGCCTTGGAGAAGCCGATCAGCGCGGCAATGCGCTGCTGCGAGGGAATGCGCCGGGCCTCGGCGTAGTAGTCGCGCAGCTTGGCGAGGTGCTCGTGGTCGCGGTTCGGCGTCGGCATCGTGGCTCCGTCGGTTGTCGATCGGAAACCATGATAGTACCCAAAGGGAAACCTGTCAAAGGTGGCGGATCAGCTTAGCCCGCCGCGGCGGCGGCTTTGCAACCGGCAAAGGTAGTGGCAGAGCCGTCGGCCAGTGTCGCCGCGTTGCCGGTCACTTCGAGCACTGTGCTGCCGTTGCCGTAGCGCGCGCCGGCGACCTTGTCGAGGCGAAGCTCGCGGTCGGGCAGGATCAGCCAGACGGCGGCGCCGCCATCCAGATTGCGCACGTAGAAGCGCTTGCCGGCGTCGCATTGATAGGCGGTGGCGTCGGCCGGCACGCGCGAGCGCTCCTGCAATTTTTCGCCGCCGAACGGCCAGACATTGATGCCGCCGCAGCCGGAGAGGGATAGGCCGACGGCGGTTGCCAGCGTCGCGCCGATGAATCGGTTTTTCATTTGTGTGGGCCTGAGTTGCGGAACGCGCATGTTGCCACAGTTCGGCGACGTCGCCGGGCGTCAGCCGGCGACATCCTCGCGCGTGGCGTCGGCCCAGCAATTGGGCGTCTCGTAAATGCGCACGCGCTCGAGTTTGAGGTGGTTGCCGTAGCTGTCGCGGTAGACCGGGGCCAGCGTGGCGAAGGCGATGCGGGCGAGATTTTCGGCGGTCGGCACGCGGTCGAGCAGCACGGTCTTGTGCTCGGGCAGCGTGGCGAGGAAGGCGACGACCGTCGTGTCCTCGCGCCAGGCGAGGAAGGCGTGGTCCCAGGCGGCGACGACGTGGCGCTGCGCCAGGGTCTTGACGTCGGGGAAGTCCATCACCATGCCGTTGGCCGGATTGCCGGCGGCGTCGATGACGACGCCCGACAATGTTATTTCAATGGCATAACGGTGGCCGTGCAGGTGACGGCACTGGCTCTGGTGGTCGGGGATGCGGTGGCCGGCGTCGAACTCGAGGCGGCGTGTGATCTGCATGGGATCGGTGATAAGCTGAACGGCCGCAAATTATAGCATCGGCCCGCATGTGACTTCGTCCGCCAAGCCCCTCACCGTCGAGGATCACCGCCGCGACAGCGCCGGCATGACCTACGTCTATCCGGTGGTTTCGCGTCGCGCCGGTGGCGTCTCGATCGGCATCAATCTCAATCCCAACAACGCCTGCAACTGGCGCTGCATCTATTGCCAGGTGCCGGATCTCGTTCGCGGCGGGCCGCCGCCGCTGGATCTGCGGCAACTGGAGGACGAACTGCGCCGTTTGCTGGAAGACATCCGCAGCGGCGCGTTCATGGCCGAGCGCGTACCCGACGCCCTGCGCGTGCTGGCGGACGTGGCCTTTTCCGGCAACGGCGAACCGACCAGCGCGGCGGAATTTCCGCGCGCCGTCGCCATTGTCGCGAAGGTGCTGGAGGAATACGGCCTGGCCGGGCAGGTCAAGATGCGCTTGATTACCAACGGCAGCCTGTTGGAGCGCGCGGCGGTGCGCGAAGGCATCGCGCTGATCGGGCAGGCGGGCGGCGAGGTGTGGTTCAAGCTCGACGGCGGCAGCCAGGCGGCGATGCAGCGCATCAACGGCACGCGGCAGACGCCCGTCGCAGCGCTGCGGCGTTTGGGGCTATGCGCCGGGCTCTGCGAAACCTGGGTGCAGAGTTGTTTCTTCGCGCTCGATGGGAATTCGCCGGGCGAGCGCGATGTTGCGGATTATCTGCAAATGCTGGAAACGGCCAAGGCGAATATCGCCGGGGTCCATCTCTATGGCCTGGCACGACCTTCGTGCCAGGCGGAGGCATCGCGGCTCGGCCGTCTTCCGTCCGAGTGTCTGGAGAGCCTGGCGATGCGCATCCGTGCCTACGGGCTGACCGTGCGGGTCAGCCCGTAGGGCATACGGCTCTCAGCCCTTCTTCGCGGCCTTGGCTTGCTTCTTGAGGCTCTTGAAGAGCTCGGAATCGTGCGACTTCAGGTAGTCGACGACTTCGAAATCCTCCTTGCGCACCTTGGCGATGTCGATCTGCTCGACATGCACCAGACGCAACAGGTGCTGGACCGGCCGCGGCATATTGCGGCCGCTCTCGTAACGCGAGCCGCCGCTCTGCGTCACCCCGATCTGGGTCCAGAACTGTTCCTGGTTCAGGCCGAGGCGGCGACGGATTTCGCGGGGATTGAGTACGCGATCGAAAAGCTTCACGGCGGTGCGCCTCGCAGAAAGGTGAATGGTATGCGTCGCCGGGTA
>DAIEEM010000205.1 GCA_027325905.1 Rhodocyclaceae bacterium | reverse complement strand
GCGTGGATCTTGTTGGTGACGGCCTGGAGATTCTTGAAGAACGTCAGCCGGCTGCCGACGTCCGAGAGGCCGCCGGCATCCTGGGGCGCAGACAGGACCGCGCTCATGCTTTTCCTTTCTCGGCAAGCAGCGCCTTCAAGCCGCCGTCGAGCAGGCTGGCGCGATAGCCTTTCTGGGAGAGGAGGAAGGCGGCGGCCGAACTGCGGCGACCGCTCTGACAATAAACGATGTACTCTTTCCCCGGCTCCAGCATGGTGACGGCCCGGCGCATCTCGCTGAGCGGAATGTTGAGCGCGCCGGGCAGCCCGTCGATCCGGTATTCGGCGGAGAAGCGGCTGTCGATCCAGACTGCGCCGGCGGCGACCCGCTGCACCGCCTCGGCCGCCGACAGCCTGCGCAGCAGCGGCTCCTTGAGCAAGGCGACGAAATCGGCCTTGTCGAGCCGCAGCAGCACGCCGTCCGTCTTCATCGTCACCGTCGCGTTGCGCGCGCCGTCCGCCAGCAAGGCTTCCTCACCGAAGGTGTCGCCGCCCTTGAGCTGGGCGAGCTCGACCGTAGCACCGGCGATTTCCCGCGTCACCACGCAGCGGCCGCGGTCGATGACGTAGTAATAGTCGCCGGGATCGCCCTGGCGCACGACGACCTCGCCGCGCTTGGCGGCGACGCGCCGGAAGCGGCCCAGCAGCGTGTCGATGTTGGCCGGCGGCAGCGTGGCAAAGACGCCGTCGGCGAAGTTGTGCGCGGCGAAGATGCCCGACTTGGTGCGCCAGTCCGTCGTCTCGTTGGCGTCGCGCTCGCCCGCCGGCGTCGCCATCTGGTCCCAGGTGACGACGATGTCGAGGGTGTCCTCGTCGAAGCGCAGCAGTTCGACGTCGGTGATGGCCTTGGCCGACGTCGGCGCTGCGCCGCCGGCGGAAAGCGGCATCAGCGCCTCGCCCGAACCGCCGACGAACAGCCTGGTGCTGCCGTCGGTCTGGTCGACCTTCAGTTCGCCCTTGGTCAAATAGACGACCTGCCCCTGCCAGTCCTTGAGGCTGAACGGATCGAGGTTGCGCGTGACGCGCTCGCGGCTGCACAGCGGCAGCAGTCCGCACAGGCTCGCCGCACCGAGGCTGGCGAAGGGCTGCAGGCTGGACAGGGTTTCGAGAAGCGCGGCGTCGGACGTCATGAGCGGCCCCTCAGAATTCGAAGACCTGATTGTTCTGCAGCATGCGCGGCTTGAACTCGCCGATGCAGTCCTCGATCTCCTGCATCGTCAGCTCCACCTGGCCGGGCTTGAGGTGGGTGATGAAGAGGTCGGCGTCGCGCTGCAGGCTGGCCAGTTCCTCCTTCAGCATGTCCGGGCACAAGTGCTTGGAGGCCGTCGCCAGCTTGCGTTCGCGGTTGGAGAAGGCGGTCTCGACGATCAGGGTGCGCAGGTTGGCGATCTTGTTGACGGCCGCCCACAGCGCGGGACAGGGGCCGGTGTCGCCGGAGAACACCAGGCTGGCCTTGCCGGAATCGAGCTGGTAGGCGTTCGCCGGCACGGTATGATTGGCCGGCAGGGGCACGATGCGGCGCTCGTCCAGGATCACGGCCGCGCCGGTGCGCAGGCTTTCGAAGCGCAGGAAAGGCTTCTCCGCCGAGGGAATCTCGGTGAAGTCGGGCCACACCGCCCAATTGAAGACGTGGTTATGCAGGATTTCGAGCACCGCTTCGGTCGCGTGGACGATCAGCGGGCGGCTGCGCATGTCGCCGACCGTATCGACCATCAGCGGCAGGCAGGCGATGTGATAGAGGAGGGTATGGGTGCGGAAGACGTGGTCGATCTGCGCCAGTTCGGCGATCGAGAGGTCGCTGACCCCGGTGCCGGCATCGACGAGGATGTCGTTGTCGACGAGCAGCGACGTCGTGCGCAGATGCCGCCCGCCGATGCCGCCGCTGCAGCCGAGGATTCTGACTTTCATGCCGGCCTCGTCATTTGGTGTCGAACTTCCAGGAGCCGTCCCAATCGACGCCCGGCGCTTCGTTGCGATAGTGGGCGATGCGTTCCAGATAGACCGCGTAGAGCTTGTGCGGCGACGTCCGCGACAGCTCGAGCAGCGCCCGCTCGGCGGCGTCCCAGTCCTGGGCGCGGTAGGCTCCCAGAGCCCGGCTCCAGCGCGCGTTCTCGTCGAGCAGCGCGTCTTCGACCTGGCCGGCGACGCCGAGCGGCTCGAAGATGGCGACCGGCTTGTCCTTGCCCTTGACCTTGACCAGGTCGAGTTCGCGGAAGACGAAGTCGTTCTTCACCAGTTCGTGCGTGCCTTCGCCGACGATGATGCCGACGCCGTACTGCTTGGTGATGCCCTCCAGGCGCGAGCCGAGGTTCACCGCGTCGCCCATCACCGTGTAGGCCTTGCGCACCGGCGAGCCCATGTCGCCGACGGTCATGGTGCCGGTGTTGACGCCGACGCCGATCTTGAGTTCCGGCCAGCCTTTCGCCAGCAGCTCGCGGTTGAGGGCGACGAGCGCGTGCTGCATGTCGAGCGCGGTGACGACGGCGAGCCTGCCGTGGTCGGCTTCCGCGACCGGCGCGCCCCAGAACGCCATGATGGCGTCGCCGATGTACTTGTCGAGCGTGCCGCGGTGGTCGCGGATGACCGTGGTCATGGCGCCGAGATAGAGGTTCATCAAGGTCGCCAACTGGTCCGGCTGCAGGCCCTCGGAAATCGTCGTAAAGCCGCGCACGTCGGAGAACATCACCGTGAGGTTGGCCTTGCGGCCTTCCATGCTGTAGCTCTCGGGATTCTTCGCCATTTCGTCGACCAGTTCCGGCGGCACGTACTGGCCGAACAGTTCGGTGAACTGGCGCTTGATGCGCGATTCGACGAAGTAGCCCCAGGACATGTTGAACGCGTAGAGGATGGCGATCAGGGCCAGGCTGCCGGCCAGCGGCAGCACCAGGTTCGCGTAGCGCCAGAAGCCGAGGTTCACGCCAAGCGCGAACAGCAGCGCCAGCAGCGCGACGAGGCTGGCGCGCAGGGGCGACAGCAGCGGCAGCAGGAAGACCATGGCGCCGCCGATCAGCAGCGTCAGCAGGACATCGAAACCGAGGACGTAGGACGGCTTGTACTTGACGGTGCCGTCGAGGAAGCCGGCGATCAGGTTGGCGTGGATTTCCACCCCAGCATAGGCCTCGCCGACCGGCGTCGCGCGCAGGTCCATGAGGCCGGGCGCCGTGGTACCCATCAGCACGATCTTGCCCATGAGGTCGCCGGGCTTGACGCGGTCGCGCAGCACGTCGACCGCCGAGATGTAGCGGAAGCTGCCCTGCGGGCCGCGATAGGGAATCAGCGCCGCGACGTTGGCGTCGACCGGAATGCTGAGCGTGCCGCGCGCCGTCTCCAGGTCAACCGATTCCATGGCGCCGTAGGTCTTGCTCGACACCGCCTGCTCGTCCGGGAAGCCGGGAACCACCTTGGGGAAGCCCAGCACCGCGCGCGTCATCGCCAGGGACAGCGACTCATAGTAGGCGCCCTGGTATTCCGCTAGGATCGGCACGCGGCGCGACAGCCCGTCGCTGTCGACCAGCGGGTTGAAATGGCCGGCCCCCGCCGCCGCCCGCTGGAGTTCCGGTAGGTTGCCGCCGTAGCTGACCCAGTGGGTGAACGGAATGTCGCGGCCGGCGAAGGCGCCCGCCGGGAATACCGGCGGGGGAATCGCGCCCGAGGATTTCCCGCCTTCCTTGCCGGAAAAGTAATAGCCGAGAACCACCCGCTTGCCCTTGATCGTCTCGGCGAAGCGCGCGTCGTAATCGAGGCGCGGGCGCAGGGTCTTGAAGGCGTTCTGGAAGGCGTCGTCGCCGTGCAGTTCCTTGTGCGCCAGCGCTTCCAGCGATTTGAGGCCCGAGCTGTCGTCGGGCTCGGCCCAGACGACGTCGAAGCCGAGCACGCGGATGCCGTAGGTATCGAACAGCTTTTCGACCAGGGTCGCCATTTTGTCGCGGCCCCACGGCCAGTGGCCGACCTCGACGAGCGACTTCTCGTCGAGGTCGAGAATGACGATGCGGTCGTCGACGTCGTGCGCCATGGAGAGCCGCACCTTGGCATCGTAGATGATGGCGTCGAGCCGGTTGATGAGGCCGATCTGGTAAAGCTCGGCGGCGTGCCCGAGCAGCACGGCCAGGATAAGGAACCCGATCAGGAAGCGCGGCAGGTGGCGCTTCACGGTGGTGCGCACCCGCCGCGCGAATCGAAGGAGGAAGTCATGATATTCGCACCCCCGCCGGATCAGGCCTTGAGGAAGAATTCCATCTTGACGCCCGCCAGTTCGACGATGTCGTGGTCCTTGAGCGGGTGCGGCTTGTTGGCCTCCAGCGTGACGCCCGAGACGACCGGGAAGTTCGCGCCTTCGACGTGCGTGATGAAGTAGCCGTGCGGCCGGCGCGCGATCACCGCCACCTGGACGCCGGGCTTGCCCAGGGTCGTC
>DAIEEM010000197.1 GCA_027325905.1 Rhodocyclaceae bacterium | reverse complement strand
GACGACGAGGCCCTGCGCGACGCGCTGCTGATCACGCTCGAAGCAGCCGGCCACAAGGCGAGCGGGGCGGATGGCGGCCCGGCGGCGCTGGCGCTGATCGAGCGCCAGTCCTTCCACATGGTGATCTCGGACCTGCGCATGGCGCCGATGGATGGCCTGCAACTGCTCGGCGAACTCCGCCAGCGCAAGCCCGGCCTGCCGGTGCTGCTGATGACGGCCTTCGGCGACGTCGACAAGGCCGTCGCGGCGATGCGCGGCGGCGCCTGCGACTTCATGCTGAAGCCTTTCGAGCCGCGGGCCCTGATCGAGCAAATCGCGCGCTATGCCCAGCCGCCGCGTGCCGAATGCGCCGCCGGCGTTGTCGCCGAGGACGTGCGCACGAAGGAAATCCTGCTGCTCTCGGCGCGCGTCGCCAGGACCGATGCGACGGTGTTGCTGACGGGCGAATCCGGCACCGGCAAGGAGGTCTTCGCGCGCCACATCCACGACCAGTCGAACCGGGCCAAGGGCCCTTTGGTCGCCATCAACTGCGCGGCGATTCCCGACAACCTGCTGGAGGCGACCTTGTTCGGCCACGAGAAGGGCGCCTACACCGGCGCGCAGGGCGCGCAGGCCGGCAAGTTCGAACAGGCCAACGGCGGCACGCTGCTGCTCGACGAGATTTCGGAAATGCCCTTGTCCCTGCAGGCAAAGCTGCTGCGGGTTCTGCAGGAGCGCGAAGTCGAACGCGTCGGCGGCAAAAAGCCGATCGCGCTCGACATCCGCGTACTGGCCACCTCCAATCGCGACATGGCGGCCGAGGTTGCGGCGGGACGTTTCCGCGAGGACCTCTATTACCGGCTGAACGTCTTTCCCCTGCACATCCCGGCGTTGCGCGAACGTCCCGCCGATATCGTCCCGCTCGCCAGGCATTTCCTCGCCCAGCATGCGGTACGGCTGGGCAAAGCGGCAACGCTTTCCCCGTCGGCGGAGGCAAAACTTGCCGCCTATGCCTGGCCCGGAAACGTGCGGGAGATGGAAAACGTGATCCAGCGCGCCGTCATTCTGGCGCCCGGCGATGTCGTCGAAGGCGAGCACCTGCTGTTGAATGCGGCGATACTGAGCGCGATGTCGGCGCCGGTGGCCGCCGTCGCCGCGACCCCGGAAGCCACGCCCGTGCCGCCCGAAATCTCCACCAACATGAGGGACTTGGAGCGCATCCACATTCTCGACATGCTCGCCAAGGTCGGCGGCTCGCGCAAGAAGGCGGTCGAGGCGCTCGGGATATCGGAACGAACCCTGCGCTACAAGCTCAAACAATATAAGGACGAGGGATATTTCTGATGCATCGCGGGCCTTCCCTCGGCATGCGCCTTGCTAATACAATACCGATACGCAAAAAGGTAGTTGGAGTTTGACCATGGCCATCGACACGCGGAATATCGATCAGATGTTGTCCGAACTGCGTTCGGCGGCTGCGGTCGCGCAGGGCAAGCCCGCACAGGCAACACAGGCTGCCGGCGGCGCCGATTTCTCGCAAGTGCTGAAGTCGGCGATCGACCAGGTCAGCCAGGCGCAGCAGCAGGCGCACCAGATGACCGAGAACTTCGCCAGCGGCCAGAGCAACGTCAATCTCCAGGATGTGATGGTCAACCTGCAAAAGGCCGACCTCTCCTTTCAGCAGATGGTGCAGGTGCGCAACAAGCTCGTAAGCGCCTACCAAACCATCATGAACATGCCCGTCTGAAGGGCGGCGTATCGCGCAACGGCGGCGATTGCGTCGCTTTAATCGCCCCGGTGTTCGAGCAGCGCGTCGAAGGCGTCGAGTATCCGCCGCACATAGTGATTCTTGAACTTCAGCGCGTCGTGAAAATCTTCCGTGTGCACCAGCATGGTGGCATTGGCTTCGAATACGAGGATGCGGCCGTCGCCGGCGATCGAGAAATCGACGCCGCAATAATCCAGGTCGAGCCGTTGGCCGATCGCCGCCAGCGCATTCATTCCGCGTTCACCGAGAACGCTGCCTGGATCCGCGAGGAAGCGGAGTTCCTCGTCGCGCTTCCATCGATGCGGCAGCATGTCGGCGCTGACGTAATGCACCAGCCAGTCTGCCGAAATCGCCAGATGGTAAGGATATGGCTGGCGATCGACGAAGACGACGCGGTACTTGCGGTAATAGCCGTCGGCCGATCGATAGTCATGGTAGACGCTGGCATAACTGTCGGCGCCGGTGCCGGCGGCCGCCAGCGCAGCGGGCGTCTCGATTAGCTCCAGGCCCCGGCCGCCATGCGAACCGACCGGACGCAACAGCAGGGGCGGATGGACGCCGGCAAGTCCCAGTCGCTCGAAGCGCGCGCGCGGCTCGGCGTGCGCAGGCAGACGCACCGTCGCCGGCACGAGCACATCGTCGATGTCTTTCAGCAGTTCGGGAATGCGGTCGCGCGACGTGCGCGCGACGGCCACGGGCGGATTGACGACGGGCTTGCGGCAGGTTTCCAGGAAGCGCCGCACGGTGTCGTGCGACGCCGCCGTTACGTCCGGGTCGCCGATGGCGTTGAAAACGACGTCATATTGCGGAAGCTGCGCGACCTGGTCAAGCGACGCGTATTCCATGATCCACTTGAGGCGGCGGTTGCGCGCTTGCGGCAGCAAGAAATCGAGCGGCACAGTGCCGGTGCCGGCGGTACAAAGAACCAGCACGCCGCGCACGGCGGTCGGCGCGCCGTCGACGAACAGGCATTGCCTGCGGTAGGCTTCGTCGCGGTGATGCTGTGCCGCAGCCGTGCTGCCTTCGAGTTCCAGGGCCGCCGACAGGTTCTGGTGCGCAGCGACCAATGCCGGATCGACGTCGAGAGCGGCGCGCAACCATCTGACGGCCAGCGCGGGCCGCTTCGTCATCAGGTAGAAGGTGCCGAGATTGTAGAACATCAATGCGCTGCGCTCGGCCAGCGCGATCGCCGCCATTTGCGCCTCGTCGGCCTCGGCGGCTCGGCCGCTGGCGCGCAGCGCATCGGCCAGCGCGGCGAACGTATCGGCGTCGTTCACCGTTTACATCATCCCGCTTTCGCGGGCCTTGCGTTCGCGTTCGACCTTGATGATGTAGCGCTGGACCATGGTCAGCATCGGACCTGGGAGCCCGACGAACTGGCAGCCGGCGCGCTTGACGTGGGCGCCGCTGCGCAGCGTGATCTCGAACTGGTTGCACACTCTTAGCGTGGTCGTCAGCACGCCCACTTCGGGCAATTCGATGCGGCAATCGGCGAATTCCCGGTCCTTGTCGAAGACGACGCCGTCCGGCAGGGCCATGGCGAGCCCGCCGCCGCTGATGTCGACGACATTGACGTCGATGATGAAGTTGTTGCCGGATTCGGCCTCGGCGATGGGAATCTGGCACTTGAGCGGGCGCGTGATCGGCATCGTGAGGCGGAAGAACTCGCGTCGCTGCAAACGCAGGACATCGGTCGGATAGTCGGCGCTGAAGGCCGGGCGCCCTTCGAAATCGACTTGCCTCAAGCCGCGCAGCAGGAACTGGATGCGCACCTTCTCCAGCGAGGCGACGCAAAAAAGCTTCGGCACGGTCAGCGCCTTGCGGTTGGTCTCCATGCTGGCGCCGAAATCGAGCAGAATCCGGTCGTCTGCGATGGCGATCAGCGTCGTCAGCAGCAGATCCTTGCCTTCGTTGAAGAAGATGGTGATCTGCGAAACCCGCTCGAGGAGACTCTTCAGGACGAAGAGAATCTCCGCCTTTTCATGCAGTATGTACTTGGCATAGTCGCCGGCCTCCAGCAGCGGCGGCGCCTTTGCGACCTGCTGCGCCTGTGGGTGATGCGGGCGGTCTTCGTCTTCTTGCTCGTCCATGCCGTGCGTCCGGCTTTCGAATGCGAATATTCTACCTTGCGCGGGTGGCGCGAGGCGGAATTCAGGCCGTCGGCGCGATGCCCATGTTCTCGACGCGGTAGATCCAGGCCAGCAGTTCGGCGATGGCCAGATAGAGTTGCGGCGGAATGTGGTCGTCGAGATCCACTTGCGACAGCAGTGCCACCAGTTCCTTCGACTCATGCACGAAGACGCCGTGTTCGCGCG
>DAIEEM010000183.1 GCA_027325905.1 Rhodocyclaceae bacterium | reverse complement strand
CGTAGCCTAGCCGCCCCGTTGCGGCGTCCATCCCTCCGACCGGGGCGCCTATTTGCCCGCTGCGCCCGGCATCGGCGGCGCTGCCGGTGAAGGCCTGCCGCGCGAAATCGAGGTAGGCCGCGGCGTCGGGTTCGCGCACGTCGAAGCCGGCCTGGCGCAGCGGCGGCACGAACGCGGGCCTTGCGGCGTCCGCCGCTGGCCGCGCCGCGGCCAGCGGCTGCGCCAGCGCCCGCGTCAGGGCGTGGAAGACGAACTGGTGCACGCCGCGGCTGTCGCGGAAGCGCACTTCGGTCTTGGCCGGATGCACATTGACGTCGACGCCGGCCGGGTCGAGTTCAAGAAACAGTGCATAGGCCGGATGGCGGCTGCCGTGCAGCACGTCGGCGTAGGCCTCGCGCGCGGCGTGGGCGAGCAGCTTGTCGCGCACGAAGCGGCCGTTGACGAAGAAATACTGCTCGTCGCGGCCGGCGCGCGAATAGGCGGGCAGGGCGGCGTAGCCGGCGAGCCGCAGCGGACCGGCGACGGCATCGACCTGCCGGCTGTGGGCGAAGAATTCGTCGCCGAAGACTTCGCGCAGGCGGCGCTCGGCGTCGCCTGCGGCCAGGCGGCGCTTGGCGGCGCGGTCGTGCGTCAGCGCGAAAGCGACGCCGGGCCGCGCCAGCGCCATGCGCCGCACCACCTCGTCGCAGTGGGCGAACTCGGTGTTGGCGGTCTTGAGGAATTTGCGCCGCGCCGGCGTGTTGTAGTAGAGGTCGGCGACCTCGATGACGGTGCCGGCGGCGAGCGCGGCCGGCTCGACCGCGGCGTCGTTGCGGATGCGCCAGGCATGCGGGGCGTCGGCGCGACGACTGGTCACGGACAGGCGGGCGACGGCGGCGACCGACGCCAGCGCCTCGCCGCGGAAGCCGTAGCTGGCGACGCGCTCGAGATCGTCGAGCGAGGCGATCTTGCTCGTGGCATGGCGGGCGAGCGCCAGGGGCAGATCGTCCGGCGCGATGCCGCCGCCGTCGTCGGCGACGCGGATCAGCCTGACGCCGCCTTCTTCCACCTGCACGTCGATCCTGGTGGCGCCGGCGTCGAGACTGTTCTCGATCAACTCCTTCAGCACCGAGGCCGGGCGTTCGACGACCTCGCCGGCGGCGATCTGGCTGATCAGGAGGTCGGGAAGGGCGTGGATGCGCGGCACTGGCGGATTATAGCGGCGTGGGACGGCAGGCCGGCGCTGGCGATGCGGGGTAAAATGCGCGCCTCGAAACGCCACGTTCCCGGTCCCAGCGCATGGATCTTCTCGCCCCGTTCGTCGACATCATCCTCCACCTCGACAAGCATCTCGCGCTGCTGGTCGTCCAGTATGGCGTATGGATTTACGCGATCCTGTTCCTTATTGTCTTCTGCGAAACCGGCCTGGTCGTGACGCCCTTCCTGCCGGGCGATTCGCTGCTGTTCGTCGCCGGCGCGCTGGCGGCGACGGGCGGCATGGACCTCGGCGGCCTGATCGGCGTACTGCTGGCAGGCGCCGTGCTCGGCGACAACTGCAATTACTGGATCGGCCGCTGGATCGGCAAGCGCGTGCTGCATTGGGGCGAAGGCGCGCCGCGCTTCTTCGACCGCGCCGCCTACGACCAGGCCCACGGCTTCTACGAGCGCTGGGGCGGCCTGACCATGACGCTGGCGCGCTTCATTCCGCTGGTGCGCACCTTCGCGCCCTTCGTCGCCGGCGTCGCGCGCATGACTTACATGCGCTACTTCGCCTTCGACCTGCTCGGCGCCTTGGTCTGGGTGGTTTCGCTGTCGGCGGCCGGCTATTGGTTCGGAAACCTGCCGGCCGTGAAGAACAATCTCTAGGCGGTCATTCTCGTCATCGTCGTCATTTCGCTGCTGCCGATCGTCGTCGGCTGGCTGCGGCAGCGTTTCGCCCGTTGAAACAGGGTGATGGAGTCCGCTTGGCGGTATGCGCTAACATAGGCCATGCGCGTTTTCCTGCTGGCAGCGGCGTTTTCGGCGGCCCTGACGGCCTGCACCGCCACGTCCGGCTCCGGGCCGAAGGGCGCATCCGGTTTCGATCCGGCCCAACTCGCCAAGACCGACCTCGACCGGGTCGCCGATCTCCATCGCCGCGAGGTTTTCGCCAACCTGCACCTCTTGGCCGAGAAGCTCTACCGACGCAATCCGCGCGAATGGCGGAAATCGGCGGGCAGCGTCGAAGCGGCGGTGGGGCGGATATTCGAACCGCGCTACGCCTGGCGCCTGCCCGAGTTCGAGGGCAAGCAGGGCACCGAGTTGGTATTGCTCGGCCTGCGCGAAGACTATCAAGGCGACCGCGTCGCCGCGTTCATTGGCGGCCTGGGGGGAATGCTGCATGCCGCTTTCAACGAAAAGACGGACTTCTTCGTGACCGACGACCTCGATCCCCAGAAGCTTTACAACAGCGCGCGCAACGTCGAGATCGCCGCCTGGAAGCTGGCCCAGGCCCGCGATGCGGCGGGCCGTCAATTGCTGCTGTCCAATGAGATGAGTCCCGAATACAACCTCAGCTTCGAGCGCGAGTTCGGCAAGATGGTCGGCAATCTCGACCTGCTCGCGACCCTCGTCGCCGACAAGACCAACCGCGGCATCGTCAAGGTGCTGCAGAGCGTGGCGTCGCTCGTTTTCCTCCCAGTGGCGGGGCTTAAATGACAAAAACATTCGTCGTGCTGATCTCGGGGCGCGGCAGCAACATGGAGGCGCTGATTGCGGCGCAACTGCCCGGCCGCTGCGCCGCGGTGATCTCCAATCGGCCGGAGGCCGCCGGCCTCGCCTGGGCGGCGGCGCACGGCGTGCCGACCGTCGTCGTCGACCACAAGGCCTATGCCAGCCGCGATGCTTTCGATGCCGCGCTGGCGGCGGAAATCGAACGTCACGCGCCCGACCTGGTGCTGCTGGCGGGCTTCATGCGCGTGCTGGGGCTGGACTTCGTCAAGCGCTTCGACGGCCGCCTGCTCAACATTCATCCCTCGCTGCTGCCGTCGTTTCCCGGGCTGCACACGCACGCCGCGGCGCTGGCGGCGGGCGTCAAGATCCATGGCTGTACCGTGCATTTCGTCACGCCCTCGCTCGACTGCGGGCCGATCGTCGTCCAGGCGGCCGTGCCGGTGCTGACGGAAGACAGCGAAGCCGACTTGGCGGCGCGCGTGCTGGCCCAGGAACACGTCGTCTATGCGCGGGCGGCGCGTTGGTTCCTCGAAGGAAGAATTGCCGTGGTCGATGGCCGCGTGCGGCTGGCGGGCGCGGCGAACGCCGACGGCGTGCTGCGCGTGCCTCCGGATTGAGGGATGCCCTT
Source organism: Rhodocyclaceae bacterium (assembly GCA_027325905.1). GTDB lineage: Bacteria > Pseudomonadota > Gammaproteobacteria > Burkholderiales > Rhodocyclaceae > Nitricoxidireducens. The sequence continues at coordinate 3,991 of DAIEEM010000183.1, read as the reverse complement.
CGCTATCGCCTTGGCGGTTTCGGTCCTAATGCATGCCGCGGCGATCGTCATGCCGGGATGGGCGCTGCCCGGAGATGCCGCACCCGAGCCGCCGTTGCTCGAAGCGCGGCTGGCGCCGCCGCCGTCCCCGCTTCCCGCGGCCAAGCCGCACCCGCATCCGGTTCGGCATGTATCGCCGCCCGCCGCTGCCGCGGACCATGTCCCTGCGCCGCAAGCCCTGGCTGCCGCGGCGCCCGAGCCGGTCGAGCCGGTCGAGCCGGTCGAGGCGCCGCCGCCGGCCGAACCGCCGCCGCCGCCACCACCGTCTCCACCCTGGCCGCGCCAGGGGCATCTGCGCTACATCGTCAAGTACGGCGACGGCGGTTTCATCATCGGCGAGACGGTTCAGGAGTGGCGCATCGACGGTCAGCGCTATTCGATCCGTTCCGTCGCCGAACCGAAAGGACTGGCGGCGCTGCGCGGACGGACGCGCACGCAGACCAGCGAGGGCGAGGTCACGGCCGCCGGTTTGCGTCCGCACGAGTTCCGCGACCAGCGCGCGGGCCGCGACGCGGAAGTCGCCACCTTCGACTGGCCCGGCGCGCAAGTCGCCTTCTCCGGCGGGCGCGCCGCCGAGCGCCTGACCGACGGCGCGCAGGACATGATCTCGGTGTTCTACCAGCTCGCCTGGCTGGCGCCGCGGCAGAACGTCGACCTGGCGGTGGCGACCGGCAGCCGCCTGGGCCGCTGGATCTTCGAGTGGGTCGGCGAGGAGAAGCTCGAACTGACGGCAGGGACCGTCGCCGCGCTGCATTTGCGCACGCAGGCGGACGGCGACAGCACGGAAGTGTGGCTGGCGCCGGCTTACGGCGGCCTGCCGGTTAAAATACGCTATGTCGATCGCAAGGGCGACGCGTTCGAACAGACGGCGGACTTGGTGGACCTGAAATGATATGAGCATTACATCGAAAATGATCGAGGGCGCCGCGGTGATGACCGCGGAGCTGCTCAAGTTCGCCCAACCCGCGGATGCCGCGCTGTCGGCGTATTTCCGCGCCCAGAAGACCGGCAGCCGCGAGCGCGCCTTCATCGCCGAGACGGCGTATGCCGTGCTGCGCCGCCGCCGCTGGCTGACGCGCCTGGCCGGCGCCGACGCCAACGCGGGACAACTGGCGCTGGCGGCGCTGGTGCGCATCCAGGGCGTGAACCTGCGCCAGCTCGAAGGCGCGCTCGATGCCGACGAGATGGCCTGGGTGGCGGCGCTCAAGGCCAGGCCCGAGCCGCAACTGACGCTGGCCGAGCAGACGGATTTTCCGGACTGGCTGGCCGAACGGCTGGCGGCGCGCCTCGGCGCCGACGATATCCTCGAACTGGCCCGCGCGCTGAACCGGCCGGCGCCGCTGGACTTGCGCGTCAACGACTTCAAGGCCAGGCGCGATGACGTGCTGGCGCAGTTCGCCGCCGAAGGTATCAATGCCGAGCCTTGCCCTTATTCGCCGCAGGGCATCCGCCTCAAGACCAAGCCGGCGCTGTCGCGCCACCCGCTTTACCTGGCCGGCAGCATCGAGGTGCAGGACGAGGGTTCGCAACTGCTCGGCTATCTGCTGGCGCCGAAGCGCGGCGAGATGGTCGTCGATTTCTGCGCCGGCGCCGGCGGCAAGACGCTGCTGCTCGGCGCGCTGATGCGTTCGACCGGCCGGCTCTATGCCTTCGACGTCTCCGACAAGCGCCTGGCGAAACTCAAGCCGCGCGTGGCGCGCTCAGGGTTGTCGAACGTCCATCCGGCGTGCCTGTCGGGCGAGAACGACCCGCGCGTGAAGCGGCTCGCCGGCAAGATCGACCGCGTGCTGGTCGACGCGCCCTGTTCGGGGCTCGGCACGCTGCGGCGCAACCCCGACCTGAAGTGGCGGCAGACGCCGCAGAGCGTGGCCGAACTGACGCGCAAGCAGGCCGATATCCTCGCTGCCGCCGCGCGCCTGGTCAAGGCCGGCGGCCGCCTCGTCTATGCCACGTGCAGCATTCTCGAAGAGGAGAATGCCGCCATCGTCGATGCCTTCCTGCAGGCGCACCCCGACTTCCATCGCCTGTCGGCCAAGGACTTGCTGGCCAAGCAGGGCATCGCGCTCGACTGTGGCGACGACATGCGGCTGTTGCCGCACCGGCACGGCACAGACGGCTTCTATGCCGCCGTGCTGGAACGCAGCAAATGATCGTCCGCATCGCCCTGCTGCTGATCGCCGCGTTGTTGGCGCCGGCGGCGTCGGCGCTGGGGCCGTTGCCGGCGCAGGGCACGGTCGAAGTTTATTTCACGCCCTGGGACGACGCCGAGGGCGCGCTGCTGAGAACGATCGGAGCGGCCAAGCGCAGCATCCACGTCCAGGCCTACGCCTTCAGCAGCCGCAACATCGCCTGGGCGCTCGGCGAAGCGCAAAAGCGCGGCGTAAAAGTCGAGATGCTGGCCGACCGCGAGCAGGCGACGAAGAGCGAGCACAGCCTCGTCAATGCGCTGCACGACTCCGGCATACCGATCTGGTTCGAGGTGCGCTATGCCAGCGCCCACAACAAGATCCTTCTTGTCGATGCCGAGAGCGCCGATCCGGTGGTCGTCACCAGCAGCTACAACTTCACGTTTTCGGCGCAGGCGCGCAACGCCGAGAACCTCGTCATCCTGCGCGGCAACGTGCCGCTGGCGCGCGCCTATCTCGACAACTGGCGGCGCCATCGCCGGGACGCCGTGCCTTATTCGAGGTGAATGAAAAATGGACTCGAACGAATTCGGCAGTCTGCTGATCGGCCTCTGGCGCGATGCGCAACAACCGGGCGTGCTTTGGCAGGCCGGGGTGCTGGCCTTATGTCTCGGGCTCGGCTGGCTGGCGAATCGCGTCGTGCGCAGCGGCAATACGGCGGTCGGCACGGAGGGGCTGATGGCGCTCGGCCGCCGCGGGCTGCGGCGCTTGGTGTTTCCACTCGCCGCGCTGCTGCTGGTACTGGTCGCGCGCGCGATTCTCGGGCACTGGCAACACGTGAATCTTCTCTCGGTGGCGGTGCCGCTGCTCGCGTCGCTGGCGGTCATCCGCTTCGTTTTTTTCGTCCTGCGCTACAGCTTCGGCAGCGCAGGCTGGCTGGCATCCTTCGAGCGCAGCTTCGCGCTGCTGGCCTGGGGCGTGGTCGCGCTGTACATCACGGGACTGCTGCCGCAACTGATCGACATGCTCGAAGGCGTGAGCTTTACCGTGGGCCGGCAGACGCTCAACCTCTGGATCATCATCCAGGGCATCGGCGCCGTGCTGGCTACGCTGCTGGTGGCGCTCTGGGTCGGCGGACTGATCGAGGCGCGTCTACTGGCGGCGCAGGGGATGGACGACAACCTGCGCGTCGTGCTGACGAGGCTGTCGAAGGCGGTGCTGATCGTGCTGGCGGTGCTGATCGGCCTGCCGGCGGTCGGCATCGATCTCACCATGCTCTCGGTGTTCGGCGGCGCGCTCGGCGTCGGTCTCGGTTTCGGTTTCCAGAAGATCGCCGCCAACTACATCTCGGGCTTCATCATCCTGCTCGACCGCTCTCTGCGCATCGGCGACTTGATCTCCGTGGATGGCCACAAGGGGCAGGTCACGCAGATCACGACGCGCTACACGGTGCTGAAGGGCCTCACCGGCGTCGAGGCGATCGTGCCCAACGAAGTGCTGGTTTCCAGCGTTGTGCAGAACGAGTCCTACACCGACCCCAGGGTGCGCATCGCGCTGGCGGTGCAGGTGAGCTACGCGGCCGATCTCGAGCGCGCCATGGCGATCCTGGTCGCGGCTGCGCTCGCCCAGCCGCGCGTGCTGCGCGAGCCGGCGCCGGGTGCACTGGTCGTCGCCTTCGCCGATTCCGGCATCGACCTCGAGCTTGGTTTCTGGATCGCCGATCCGGCCAGCGGCATCGGCGGCGTGCGCTCCGATATCAACGTCGCCATCTGGAAGGCCTTCAAGGCCGAGGGCATCGAGATTCCCTTCCCGCAGCGCGAAGTGCG
>DAIEEM010000163.1 GCA_027325905.1 Rhodocyclaceae bacterium | reverse complement strand
GTAGCGCAGTTCGCCGGCCATGTCGGGCACGGCGAGCTTGGCGATGTCGGCGTGGGTGCGGACCGGGCGCTCGAACTTCGGGCCTTCGCCGTCGACGAAGTACAGGCCCAGGCCCATCGCGTCGGGCACGGTGATGATGTCGGAGAACAGGATCGCGGCATCCAGCGGGAAACGGCGCAGCGGCTGCAGCGTGACTTCGCAGGCCAGGCCGGGATCCTTGCAAAGGTTAAGGAAGCTGCCGGCGCGGCGGCGCGTCTCGCAATACTCGGGCAGGTAGCGGCCGGCTTGGCGCATCAGCCAGACGGGCGTGTAATCGACCGGTTCGCGCAGCAGGGCGCGCAGGAAATTGTCGTTCTGGGGACGGGCCATGGGACGCTCCGGTATCGAGAAAGGGGGCATTATCGCATTGCATGGCACTTTGCCGGGGCAAGACTCAATCCCGCCTCGAGCCGGGATGCATTCGGGATACCGGCCGCGATGCCGTAGAATGCGCGCCCCACTTCCTTCGACTCGAACCATGTCCACCATTCCCGCCTGCCCGCTTTGCGCCATGGAGAACACCTACCCGGACGGCGCCAACTACGTGTGCGCGGATTGCGGCCACGAGTGGCCGCAACAGGCGGCCGCGGCCGCGGCAGACGCCGCTGCGGCGGTCAGGGATGCCAACGGCAACGCGCTGGCCGACGGCGATGCCGTGGTGCTGATCAAGGACCTAAAGGTCAAGGGCTCGTCGATCACGCTGAAGATGGGCACCAAGGTCAAGAGCATCCGCCTGGTCGGCGGCGACCACGAGGTCGACTGCAAGATGGACGGCGGCAGCTTCATGTTGAAGGCCTGCTATCTGAAGAAGGTTTGAAAGGCTTCCGCCGCCGGGCGCAACCCGGCTATGTCCAAGGCAGCCCTTACGCCTCTTCGGCGCCGGCCTTACCGGTGCGCAGACCGAGATCCTTCAGCTTGCGGTAGAGGTGGGTGCGCTCAAGCCCGGTCTTCTCGGCGAGTCGCGTCATGGCGCCGCCTTCGCGGGCGAGGTGGAACTGGAAATACATGCGCTCGAAAAACTCGCGCGCCTCGCGCAGCGGCATTTCCATGACTTCGGGCGGCAGGCCCGGCGGCAGGTTGGGGTCGGGCGCGGCGCCGGGAAATAGATGGCGCGTCACATCCTCGGCGGCGATCTCCTCGTCGAGCGCCGCCAGGGCCAACGACTTGACGGCGCTCTTGAGTTCGCCGTAGCCGCCGGGCCAGGCGTGCTGGCGCAAGGCGTTGAGAGCCGAGGTGGACAGGCGGCGCAGCGGCACTTCGCCGGCCTCGGTCAGGTGCAGCAGCAGATGCGCGGCGACCTCGGGGATTTCGTCCTTGAGTTGCGCCAGTGTCGGCAGGCCCAGCCAGACGTCGAAGAGGCGCCGCAGCGCTGCGTCCTCCCAGCCGTGCGCGGCCAGCTCGGCAGGCTCGCTGGCGGTGGCGGCGACCAGACGCAGGCCGAATTTTTCCAGGCGCTCGAAAGCGAAGACCAGGTTCTTCTGTTGCAGGCGCGTCAGCCGCGCCAGCTCCTCGCAGTAGAGCACACCGCCGGAGGCCGCCTGCAGGGCTTCCAGGGTCAGCGGCGTCGAATCGTGGGCGAGGTCGATCCAGGCCTTGCCGGGCGCATGCAGGGTACGCGCAGCGAGCTCGACGATGCCGCCGGGCGCCGAGCGCAGCAGCACCGCGGCATTCTTGGCGGCGACCTGATCGAGCCGCTTTTTCAGATCCTTGAGCGGCGCCGAGCGCGTGAAGGCCGCCAGCGAAAGACCACCGACGCCCGGCTTGCGGCCGAGTTCGAGGCCGCGCTTGATCGCCGCCAGCAGCCTTTGCATGCCGATGGGCTTTTCGAGGAAATCGAGGGCGCCGATCTTGGTCGCCTCGACCGCGGTGTCGATGGTGCCGTGGCCGGACATCATGATGACCGGCATGTTGAGCTGGCCGTTGGCGCCCCATTCCTTGAGCAGCGTAATGCCGTCCGTGTCGGGCATCCAGATGTCGAGCAGCACCAGATCGGGCCGCGCCGCGTCGCGCGCCGCCCTTGCGCTGGCAGCGTTCTCGGCAAGCGCGACATCGTGCCCCTCGTCGCGCAGGATGTCCGAAAGCAGTTCGCGAATACCGACTTCGTCGTCGACTACGAGTATCTGTGGCATAAGGTCATCTTACCCCGCGGCCGCCAGCGGCAGCTTGATCGTGATTTCGGCACCGCCGCCAGCGCGGTTGGCGATCCGCATCTCGCCGTGATGCTCGTCGACGACTTTCTTGACGATGGCGAGGCCGAGGCCGGTGCCCTTGGCCTTGGTGGTGACATAGGGCTCGCAGGCGCGCGCCAGCAGTGGCGGCGGAAAGCCGGGACCGTTGTCGCTCACCACCAGTACGGCGCGCATCTCGTCGCGGCGCGTCGCGACGGCGATGACGGGCGCGGCGACGCCCGCTTCCGCCAAGGCTTCACGCGCGTTCTTGACGAGGTTGTGCAGCACCTGGCGCAGTTGATTGGCATCCGCCAGCACCGACGGTAGGTCGGCGGCGAATTGCGTCGCCACCGACGCGTCCGCCGCGGCGTAGAGATCGAGCACTTCGCGCAGCAGGGCGTTGAGGTCGAGCGGCGCGAGCTCCGGCGGCGGCGTCTTGGCGTAGTCGCGGAAGTCGTTGACCATGTTCTTCATCGCCGCGACCTGGTTGACGATGGTCTGGGTCGAGCGCTCCAGCATTTCGCGCGCCGGCCCGTCGAGCTTGGCGGCGAGCTTGAGTTGAAGGCGCTCGGCGGAAAGCTGGATCGGCGTCAGCGGATTCTTGATCTCGTGAGCGAGGCGCTGCGCCACCTCGCCCCAGGCGGCCGTGCGTTGCGCGGAAATCATGTGCGTGATGTCGTCGAAGACGACGACGTAGCCGCCGCCGCCGGCCGCCGGCAGCGTCGAGCCACGCAGCAGCAGCGTCTGCGCGGCGCCGTTGGCGTTCGCCAATTCGAGCTGCTGCTGCCACTCGGCGCCGCGCTCGCGGAAGGCGGCGCCGATGGCGGCGGCGAAGACGTTGTGGCGCGGCCAGTCGGCGAGCGGCGCGTCGGCCGTGTCCGCGAGATCGTCGCCGAGAATGGCGGTGGCGCCGCGATTGGCCGCGCGCAGGCGGAAGTCGGCGTCGAAGGCCAGCACGCCGGCCGAGAGATTGGCCAGCACGCTTTCGAGATAAGCGCTGGTGGCCTCGAGCTGGTTGCGATGGCGTTCGGTTTCGCGCCGTGCTTCGTCGAGCTGGCGCGTCATCCGGCTGAAGGATTGCGTCAGCACGCCGAGCTCGTCGTGGGTGGCGAGGCTGGCGCGCGGCGTGAAGTCGCCGGCGGCCACGGCCTGCGTGCCTTCGGCGAGGATCAACAGCGGCCGCGCCAGGCGCTCGGCGAGGAAGAAGGCCAGCGCCACGGCGGCGAACAGCGCCAGCAGCAGCGTGAACGTCAGCGTCAGCGTATAGATGCGCTTCAGGCCTTCCTTGCCGAGCTGCAGTTCCTGGTAGTCGCGGTAGGTGGCCGCCACCGAGTCGGCGCTGCGGGCGATGGCGTCGGGCACGGCCTGGGTCAACTGCAGCACGCGCGGCTCCGCGCCCAGTTCCAGGCCGCGCACGGGCACCAGGACGCGCAGCAGCAGGCCGGTCTCGGCGTCGCCTTCGATCATCGCCAGGCCGCGGCCGGCGCGCGCCTGACGCAGTTGCGCCAGATCCGGCACGGAAGGCATCAGGTTGTCGACGTCGCCGGAGCTGCTGGCCAAGACGTTGCCGGACATCGCGATCAGCGTCGCCGTCTGCACGCCGGACTGCTCGCGCAGGCGGTTGAGCAGCGTCGGCCCCGGCGCGTCGCCGAGGTCGAGCGCCATATTGCGCGCCTTCTCGAGCAGTTGCGCCTGCAGCGTGTCGAGCACGGTGCGGCCGAGGTCGAGGCCGCCTTCCAGCGCGCTGTCGACGCGCACGTCGAACCAGGAGTCGATGCTCTTGACCGCGAACTGCATCGACACGGCATAGACCAGGGCGCCAGGCAGCACCGCCATCAGCGCCAGCATCACCAGCAGGCGCCACTTCAGCCGGGAGCCGAAGACGCCGCCGCGATAGTCGCGCCACAGCGCCCGCAACTGCAGGGTCACCAATCCGAGCAGGGCGACGCCGGCAACGGCATTGACCCCGATCAGCAACGGATAGTGGCGCGCGAACAAGGCCGTGTTGGCGCTCGCCGTCGCCAGCAGGAACAACAGCACTGCGGCAAGCGCGGCGATGACAGCCAGGGCGATCTTCATTTCTTTTCCGCCGGCACGAACTGCCAGCGCAAGACCTTGGCATCGACCTGCCAGTCGCGGTCGGACAGCGCGTCGATCTGGAGCGGCTTGGGCAACTGGCTGCGGTCGAGCGACAGGCGCACGGCCGCATTGTAGGTTTCACCGGGCTTGATTGCCGCCTTGTCGACGACCGGCAGATCGACGACGCGCGAGATGACGCGCAAGGCATCGGACAGCGTGGCGAAACTCTCGTGCAGGCTGCCGACCGAGAGCCGATATTGGCGCGTCAGCGCATTGTAGGCGAGGCGGTATTCGAGGCGGCGGTCGGCGACGTGCTCGTTCGACCAGTACCAGCGCGCCCGCGTCAGGTCGAACTCGACGTTGAAGTAGAGCGGCAACCCGCGCGCCACGGCTTCTTCGAGACGGGCGCCGAGATCGATGTTGAACTTGGCGGACAGCGCGTAGCCGTCCTCCGTCGGCGCCAGCGCCGCCTGCTGCGGCTCTATGCTTCCGGCATGCACGACGGCGGCGGCCGCCAACAGCATGGCCGCTAGCCACGCTCTAAGCGGATTTCTCCAGGCGGGCGTAGAAAAAACCGTCATATTCGGCGCCGGGCAGCAACTGCCATTCGTTATCGTCATTGCCCGTCGGCTGCGCCGGCAGGCGAATCGCATCGGCGTGGCGGGCCGCGAAGTCCGCCACCTGCCGCGCATTCTCCTGCGGGAAGACCGAGCAGGTGCAGTAGAGCATTCTGCCACCAGGCGCCAGCGCCGGCCACAGGGCATCGAGGATTTCCGCCTGGCTGCGTGCGAAATTGTCCACATCGCGCGAGCGCCGCAACCACTTGATGTCGGGGTGCCGGCGCACCACGCCGCTGGCGGAGCAGGGTACGTCGGCGAGGATGCGGTCGAAGGGACGGCCGTCCCACCAGTCGGCGAGGCGGCGGCAATCAGCCACTTTCACCGTGGCGGCGAGTTCCAGCCGCGCCAGATTTTCGCCGATGCGCGCGGCGCGCACCGCTTCGGCTTCCAGGGCGACGAGGTCGAGATCGGCGCCTTCGAGCAAATGGCAAGTCTTGCCGCCGGGCGCGGCGCAGGCGTCGAGCACGCGCATGCCGGGACGGACGTCGAGCAGGCGCGCCGCCTGCTGCGCGCCCCAATCCTGCACCGAGACGCGGCCGGCAGCGAAGCCGGGCAGGCGCTCCACCGCCACCGGCTTGTCGAGCAGCACGGCGGTGTCGTCGAGCGCGCGGCCGGCAATGCCTTCGGTAGCGAGGACGGCGAGGTAGGCGGCGGCATCGGTGCGGTGCCGGTTGACGCGCAGGCACATCGGCGGGTGGCCGTTGCCGGCGGCGGCGATCGCCTGCCAGTCCTGTGGATAGGCGGCTATCAGGCGGTCGAGCCACCAGCGCGGATGCTGCCAGCGCGCGACCTCGTCGTCGTCCGCAGCCGCTTCGAGTTCGCTGCGGCGGCGCAGGAAGTTGCGCAGTACGCCGTTGACCAGGCCCTTGAAGTTGCCGCCGGCGATGCCGGCGGCCGCCCGCACCGCCTGGTCGACCGTGGTGTGGGCGTCTGCCGGCCGCTCGGCGATGCGGTGCAGCGCCGCCAGCAACAGGCCGCGCACCGTGGCGTCGGCAAGCGGGCGTGCGATCAGGCGGGCGAGATAGAAGTCGCCGCGGCCATAGCGGCGCAGCGCGCCGTAGGCGAGGTTCTGCGCCGCGGCGCGGGTGGCGCCGGCGAGGCCCTGCGCGGCCAGCGCGGTGTCGACATTGCTGCCGTCGCCGACGGCGGCGACGGCTTGCGCGGCGGCGAATAGGGCAGCGGCGAGCGGGGCGGCGGCGTTCATCGGCGCAGCATACCGGGCACGAGCTTCCTATTCATGCCTACGGCATGATCTCGACGTATTCGTAGACTTCGGCGTCGACAAGCTGGCGGCGCAGCGGCAACGGCAGGCGCGCGAACCAGGCGTGTGGGTCGTGGCGGTCGATCTCGCGGCCGATGAACCTGACCAGTTCGCAGATCGGCTCGACGACGTTCTGCCGGTAGCGCGCGTCGCCCTTGACGTAGCCGAGGTATAGGTTCTTCATGCAATTGCGCCGGCACCAGGAAAATGCTTCGCAGGACTCGCAGGGCATGGCCGGGGTAGGTTGCAGCGGACTCTTCTTCAGCCAGTTGCCCTGTATCTCGCCCATCTGCATCTGCGGCGCGTACATCATGTCGGGGCAGGGGAAGATCTGGCCGTTGGGCATGACGTTGATCAGGTGGGTGGACACGCGGCACTGGGTCTGGCCGGCATACAGTTCCACGGCGCGCGTCGGCAGCACCTTGTTGCGCACGATGCCCATCAGCGGCACCAGCGGGTAGAGCGTATCGGCGGCGGCGAAGAACCTGTCGATCAGCTTGACCAGCACGGCCTTGCGCTTGTCGATCGAGTCGCCGCCGTACATTTCGTCGGCGACGAACTGCCAATAGAGGTAGTCGACGGCCTCGACGGCGGTGGCCAGTTCGTCGAGTTCCTCGAAGCTGGTGTCGGGATTGCCCCAGGTGACGCGCGCCGTGATGGTGCCGCCGACGCGCTCATGGACATGGTTGAGGTTCTTGACGACCTGACGCCAGATGCCGCGGCCGCGGTAGCCGTCGGTGATCTGCTCGCCGCCGTCGATCGAGACGAGGATGTTGGAAAGCCGCGCCAGCATCCAGTCGGGCAGGTTGTCGAGCAGCGTGCCGTTGGTCTGCAACTGGTAGCGGAACTCGGGGAAGCGCCGCATCACCGCCTGCATCATGTCCAGGTTCAGCGTCGGCTCGCCGCCGTAGAAGGTGACGTAGACCTCCTTGTTCCGCAGATGCTTGTCGACGAAGGCGGCGAGCTGGTCGATGTCGTATTTGAGTTCGGTCTGCGAACCCAGTACTTCGCCGACGCCGAGCGAGCAGTAGGTGCATTTCAGGTTGCACTTGAGGGTGGTCAGCAGTTGCAGTTCGACGCGGCCGCCGACGACGGGGTCGGGGTCCGAGGCACGAACGGCCTCGATCAGGGGTTGAATTTGCATGGGCGCGGACTCTACTACGGCGCCGGCCCCTGTCAAGCGGCGGCGGGCGCGAAAACCTCGCCGGGCGCGACCGGAAAGCCTTGCAGAAAGTCGCGCGCCGCCAGGCGTTTGCCACCGGGCTTCTGCAACTGCGTCAGGCGCAGGGCGCCTTGGCCGCAGGCGACGAGGATGCCGCCGCTGCCGCTTGCCAGCACCGTGCCGGGCGCGCCCGTGCCGGACGCCGCCTGCGCCGCCCAGATCTTGACCGGCGTCTGCCGCAGCGTGGCGACGGCGCCGGGGAAGGGATTGAAGGCCCCCACCTGGCGCCCGATCTCCGCCGCCGGACGCCGCCAGTCGATCGCGGCCTCCGCCTTTTCGATCTTGCGGGCGTAAGTGACGCCGGCCTCGGGCTGCGCAGTGGGCGCCAACTGGGGCAAACGCGCGAGGGCCGCGGCGATGAGCTGGCCGCCGAGCGCCGCGAGCTTGTCGTGCAGGGTCATAGCGTTGTCATCGGGCGCGATGGCGATGCGTTCGGCGAGCAGCATCGGGCCGGTATCGAGGCCGGCTTCCATGCGCATCACGGTGATGCCGGTCTCCCGGTCGCCGGCCTCGATGGCGCGCTGGATCGGCGCCGCGCCGCGCCAGCGCGGCAAGAGCGATGCATGGATGTTGATACAGCCGTGGCGCGGAATATCGAGCACCGCCGGCGGCAGGATCAGGCCGTAGGCGGCGACCACCAGCACGTCTGGCGCCGCTTCGAGCAGCGGCGCATGCGTCGCCGGATCCTTAAGGCGATCCGGCTGGAACACCGGGATGCGGTGCGCCAGCGCCAACTGCTTGACCGGGCTTGCGTGCAACTGCATGCCGCGCCCCGCCGGGCGATCGGGCTGAGTGAGCACCAGCGGCACAGTAAAGCCGGCGGCGAGGATCGCTTCCAGCGCGGTCTTGGCGAACTCGGGCGTACCGGCAAAGGCGACGCGCATCAGGCGGTAATCCGCGCTTGCTTCGCAAGCTTGGCTTTGATTCTGGCCTGCTTCAAGCGCGACAGGTATTCGACGAAGACTTTGCCTTCGAGGTGGTCGATCTCGTGCTGGACGCAGACGGCCAGCAAGTCTTCGGCTTCGAGCTCGAAAGGCTCGCCGTCGAGGCCGAGCGCGCGCACCCGCACCTTGGCGGCGCGCGTCACCAGGTCGTAGATGCCGGGCACCGACAG
>DAIEEM010000179.1 GCA_027325905.1 Rhodocyclaceae bacterium | reverse complement strand
GCGCCAGGCGAACAGCAGGTCGGCCATTTCCTGCGGCGTGGGCGCGCGCTTGGTGACGACCCTCAGTTGCGTACCAATGTCGGCTTGAGTGATGCGCGCAGAGTCGGCCGTCTGCACCAGCAGGCCGCCGCCGACGCGCTTGTAGTCGAGCTGCGTCGCGTCGGACTTGCCCAGCGGCACCAGCAGCACGCGCAGGTTCTGCTTGGCGGCGAAGATGGCGCGGGCATCGACGGTGATTTCCGGCGCGATGATGACTTCGGCGAACTGGCCGGCCACCGCTTCGGCCGTGGCCTTGTCGATCGCGCAGTTGAAGGCGATGATGCCGCCGAAGGCGGAGGTCGGGTCGGTCTTGAAGGCCTTGCGATAGGCCTCTTCCGCGTTGGCGCCGATGGCCACTCCGCACGGGTTGGCGTGCTTGACGATGACGCAGGCCGCGGCGGCGTCGGCGAAGGCCTTGACGCATTCCCAGGCGGCGTCGGAGTCGCCGATGTTGTTGTACGACAGCTCCTTGCCCTGCAATTGCTGGTAGGCGGCGATGCTGCCGGCGATGGGCACCGGCTCGCGGTAGAAGGCGGCCGACTGGTGCGGATTTTCGCCGTAGCGCATGGTGTCGACCTTGTCGAAGGCGAGCTGCAGGTGGCTCGGGAAGGTGGTCGGCTTGTTCTCTTCGTCGAGGCTGGTCAGCCAGTTGGCGATCTGGCCGTCGTAGCGGGCGGTGTGCGTGAAGGCCTTCTTGGCGAGGTCGAAGCGCGTCTTGTAGGACAGCGCGCCGCCGTTGCCCTTGAGTTCGGCCGCTACCTTCGCGTAGTCCTCGGGATCGGTCAGCACGCCGACGCCGCCGGCTTCGTTGCCGTGGTTCTTGGCGGCGGCGCGCACCATGGTCGGGCCGCCGATGTCGATATTTTCGATGGCGTCCTCGAGCGTGCAGTCCTTTTTGGCGATGGTCTGCGCAAAGGGATAGAGGTTGACGACGACGAGGTCGATGGTCGGGATATCGTGCTGCTTCATCGTCGCGGCATGCGCCGCGTTGCCGCGGATGCCGAGGATGCCGCCGTGCACCTTCGGGTGTAGCGTCTTGACGCGGCCGTCGAGCATCTCGGGGAAGCCGGTGTATTCGGAGACGTCGGTGACCTTGATGCCGGCGTCGCGCAGCATCTTGGCGGTGCCGCCGGTCGACAGGATGTTGATGCCGAGTCCGGCGAGTTCGCGGGCGAAGTCGACGACGCCGCGCTTGTCGGAAACGCTGATGAGGGCTTGGGCGATTTTCATGGCTGGTGGGTCCTTAAAGCAGATCGTGTTCGTTAAGTTTCTTGCGCAGGGTGTTGCGGTTGATGCCGAGCATCTCGGCGGCGACGGTCTGGTTGCCGTCGGCGTGCTTCATGACGACTTCGAGCATGGGCTTCTCGACGCAGCACAGCACCATGTCGTAAACGGCATGCGGGTTCTCGCCGTCGAGATCGCGGAAATAGCGATTCAGGGCACGACGGACGCAATCGGAAATTTCGGCGCTCATGCGGCTAGGGCTTCCTCGTAAGTGAGACGGTCGTTGGCGGCGGCCTGGGCGAGGAAGAACTCGTCGGTGGCGGCGAGTTGTTCGGCAACTGTCTGCATTTGGTTCATGGCATGGCGGAAGCGTGCGGCGCCGGCAATGCCCTTGGTATACCAACTGATGTGCTTGCGCGCGACCTTGGCGCCGGTGTCCTCGCCATAGAAGGCGTAGAGGTCGGCGAGATGCTCGCGCAGGATGCGGTGGATCTCGGCGACCTGCGGCGGCGGCAGCAGCGCGCCGGTCGAAAGATAATGCTCGATTTCGCGGAACAGCCAGGGCCGCCCTTGCGCGGCGCGGCCGATCATGAGGCCGTCGGCCCCGGTGTGGTCGAGCACGAACCTGGCTTTCTGCGGGCTGGCGATGTCGCCGTTGGCGATCACCGGGATGCCCACCTGCGACTTGACCAGGGCGATGGTGTCGTACTCGGCCTCGCCCATGTATTGGTCGGAGCGCGTGCGGCCGTGGATGGCGACGGCGCGGATGCCGCAGTCCTCGGCGATGCGCGCGACGGCCGGCGCGTTGCGGTTGTTGCTGTCCCAGCCGGTGCGGAACTTGAGCGTCACCGGCGTGTCGGGCACGGCCTTGACGACGGCGTCGAGGATGCGGGCGACCAGCGCTTCGTCCTTCATCAGCGCCGAGCCGGCCATGACGTTGCAGACTTTCTTCGCCGGGCAGCCCATGTTGATGTCGACAATCTGCGCGCCCTCGTCGACGTTGTAGCGCGCCGCTTCGGCCATCATGCGCGGATCGGCGCCGGCTATCTGCACGGCGATCGGTTCGACCTCGCCGTCGTGGTTGGCGCGGCGCAGCGTCTTCTTGCTCTTGTAGAGCAGGGAATTCGACGTCACCATTTCCGACACCGCCAGCCCGGCACCGAGCTTCTTGCAAAGCTGGCGGAACGGACGATCGGTGACCCCGGCCATGGGCGCGACGAATAGATTGTTTCGCAGCTCGAAGCCGAGGAAGTTCATTGCCGGGGGCCGAAAAGGGAAGGCGCGGATTCTACTCCAAGTGCCTATTTTTTGTGCAAGGCGCGCGGGCTTGGTGCGCGCTCGGGCCGGTGGGGCGTCCTGCTGCGCTTCATGTCCCCCGTCGGCCGCTGGCGCGACCTCCTCCTCCTTTACTTACGCGCAGCAGGACACCCCACCGGCCCGAGCGGGAATCTTGCTCATTTGCTGGACCGAAAACCGAACGTTCATGCGCTACGGGTGGCGGGTGTCCGATTCCCGTAAATAGAGGAGGCGGGCCGGCGGTTTTTCGGTCCGGGGTACATGAAGGGAATCGGACACCCGCCACCCGTGGCGCGCGCCGCAACTGCAATTGCATCGATTGCCTTGCGTCGCCCGCGGGCTACCAGGCCCTGGCGCCGAACATCATGCGGCGGGCCAGGAAGGAGCGCAGCGGCGGCACGAGGTCGAGCGCCAGTAGGCCGGCGCCGCGGGCATGCCGCAGCAGCGGGCCGTTGTTGCTGAACACGCGCACCAGCGCGTCGGTGAAGCCGATGGCGGCGCGGCGGTCGGTGCGGCGCGACGCGGCGTAGCGCGCGAGGGTGGCGGGTGCGCCGGGATCGGCGGCGTCGGCGAGGCAGCGCGCCAGTTCGAAGATGTCGCGCAATGCGAGGTTGAAGCCCTGGCCGCCGACCGGATGCAGGGTCTGGGCGGCGTTGCCGATCCAGACTTCGCGTGCGCCGACGGGATCGCGGCGGTAGCGCAGGCCGAGCGGAAAGACGTGGCGGGCCGTGGCGGCGGTGAACGCGAGGCGGCGGCCGAAGCGTTCTTGCAGCAAGGCGAGGAAAGCGCGGTCGTCGAGGGCGGCGGTGGCCTCGGCTTCTTCGGTGGCGCAGGTGAGAACGACCGCGACCGCCGTGCCCGCGGCTTCGCCGTAAGGCAGCACGGCCACCGGACCTCGCAGCGTGAAGCGCTCCCAGGCCGTGCCGCCATGCGGTTCGCTCAGGGTGGCGGTGCAGATGACGGCGTGCTGTCCGTAGTCGCGCACGACGGCGTCCGGCGCGTCGACCGCGCCTTCGGCCCAGACCACCAGCGGCGCGTCCGGCTTGTCGTCGGCTTCGACGCGGGTATTGTCGCGAAAGGCGATGCCTGCCTGCGCCAACGCCGCATCGAGGCTGGCGGCGAGCGCGCCGGCGGCCAGCACATAGCCGAGCGCCGGAACGTTCTCTTCGCGCGCCGCGATGCGTGTGCGGCCGAGCCCGCCCTGCTGCGAAACGTCGATGGCGGCGATGGCCGTGTGCGGGATGTCGCGCCAGGCGCCCAGCGATTCCAGGATCAGGCGCGAGCCGTGCGAGAGGGCGAGGATGCGCCGGTCGCCGCCGGCCGCGCCGCGCCGGCGGGCATCGAAGATTTCGGCGGCAACGCCTTGCCGGTGCAGCGCCAGCGCCAGCGCCATTCCCGCCGGCCCGCCGCCGACGATGGCAACCGGATTAGCCACCGCGCCCGTCGCGCATCAACGCTTCGATGTCGACGATCTTCTTCGGTGCATCCTGCGTCAGGACTTCGCAGCCGCCCGCCGCGACCAGGACGTCGTCCTCGATGCGCACGCCGATGTTCCAGAAAGCTTGCGGCAGGTCGTCGGCGGGGCGGATGTAGCAGCCGGGCTCGACGGTCAGTACCATGCCGGGCACGAGCGGGCGCCAGGCGTCGGCGTTCTTGTATTCGCCGGCGTCGTGCACGTCGAGGCCCATCCAGTGGCTGGTGCGGTGCATGTAGAAGCGCTTGTAGCCTTCGGTCTCGATGACGGCGTCGACGCTGCCTTCGAGCAGCTTCATGTCGACCATGCCCTGCGCCAGCACCCTGACGGCGGCGTCGTGCGGCGCGATGAAGGCGGCGCCCGGCCTGACCGCCGCGATGGCGGCGCTCTGGGCGTCGAGCACGAGGTCGTAGATGTCGGCCTGCGGTCCGGAGTAGCGGCCGTTGGCGGGAAAGCTGCGCGTTATGTCGGACGCATAGCCGTCGAGTTCGCCGCCGGCGTCGATCAGCACCAGTTCACCGTCCTCGATGCGCTTGTGGTTGTCGACGTAGTGCAGCACGCAGGCGTTGGCGCCGGCGGCGACGATTGGCGTGTAGGCCGGGTACTGGCAGCCGCGGCGGCGGAATTCGTGCAGCAGTTCGGCCTCGATCTCGTATTCGTAGCGGCCGGGCGAAGTCGCGCGCATGGCGCGCTGGTGGGCGCCGGCGGCGATGGCGGCGGCGCGGCGCAGCAGCGCGATCTCGTGTTCGTCCTTGACGAGGCGCATCTCGTCAAGGACGGCGCGCACGTCGCGGATGTCGCCGGGCGCGCGCTTGCCGGCGCGGCTTTGGGCGCGCACGGCGTTGAGCGCGGCGGCGATCCGCGCGTCCCACGCCGCGTCGTGGCCGAGCGAGAACCACAGCGCCGGCCGGTCGGCGATGAGCTGCGACAGCAGTTCGTCGAACAGTTTGATGGAATGCGTTTCGTCGAAGCCGAAGTTTTCCTTGGCGCCTTCCGGACCCTGGCGGTAGCCGTCCCAGATTTCCTTGTCGACGTCGCGCTCGCGGCAGAACAGGATGCTGCGGGCATCGCGGCCGCCGACCAGCACCAGCACCGCCTCGGGTTCGGGGAAACCCGTCAGGTAATGGAAGTAGCTGTCGGCGCGGTAAAGGTAGGAGGTGTCGCGGTTGCGCAGCTTCTCCGGCGCGGTGGGAATGACGGCGACGCCTTCGCCCATGTGGGCGACGAGGCGGCGGCGGCGGTCGGCGAAGGGTGCGATGTTCATGTCGGCATTATAGAGAGCGCAGCTCGGCATCGAGTTCCGTCAGCCGCTGCGGCG
>DAIEEM010000132.1 GCA_027325905.1 Rhodocyclaceae bacterium | reverse complement strand
CCGCGCCGACCTGGCGCAGGAGAACGTCGTCCTGATCTCGCCCATCGGCGCCTCGCCGTCGGGCGAAATCTTCAATCTCGCCTGGGAGGAAGTCGCCGAGGCGGTCGCCGTCGCCGTCAAGGCCGACAAGCTGGTGTTCCTCTGCGACGCGCCGGGTCTCGTCGACAAGAAGGGCGTCCTCATCGACGCCTTGACGGCCGACGAGGCGGAGAACCTGGCGAAGACGAAGGCCAAGCAGGCGCCGGAAGTGATGCGCGTATTGCCCGGATCGCTGCGCGCCTGTCGCGGCGGTGTCGGCCGCGTGCATTTCCTTTCGCGCTCCCGCGACGGCGCCATGCTGATGGAGTTCTTCACGCGCGACGGCATCGGCACGGTGATGACCCACGCGCCGCTGGCCAGCGTGCGCGAAGCCGCCATCGGCGACGTCGGCCCCATCCTGGCGCTGATTGCGCCGCTGGAGGCCGACGGCACGCTGGTCAAGCGCAGCCGCGAGCGCATCGAAACCGAGGTGACGCACTTCTCCGTGCTCGAGCACGACGGCGTCATCGTCGGCTGCGCCGCGCTCTACCCCTTTTCCAGCGAGAAGGCGGCGGAACTCGCCTGCCTGGCGGTGATGCCCGATTACCGCGAGGTCGGCTACGGCGACCTGCTGCGCATGCGCATCGAGGCGCGGGCGAAGAAGCTCAAGTTGAAGCGCCTGTTCGTGCTGACGACGCGCACCGCGCACTGGTTCACCGAGCGCGGCTTCGTCGAGGAGGGCGTCGACAGCCTGCCGAAGAGCCGGCGCGAACTCTATAATTTCCAACGCAAGTCGAAAGTGCTGGTGAAGGCGCTGTGAGGCGGCGCCAAGCCGCCGGTGCCCGCCGGCGGCTGATGCTGGCGGTCTAGCGATCATCTGGTAGAATCCGCCGCTTCATTTCTCACGCAGATGCGGGATCGTGTCGTCCGAACCTCTCGTCAAACTCACCGACGTCAATTTCACCTACGATAGGCGGCCGGTGCTCCAGGGCATCAACATGGAGATTCCGCGCGGCAAGGTCGTCGCCATCATGGGCCTGTCCGGCTGCGGCAAGACGACGACGCTGCGCCTGATCGGCGGCCAGCTCAAGGCCACATCCGGCGAGGTGAAGGTCAATGGCCAGGTCGTCAACGATCTCGACAACGACGGTCTTTACGCCCTGCGCCGGCGCATGGGCATGCTGTTCCAGTTCGGCGCCCTGTTCACCGACATGTCGGTCTATGACAACGTCGCCTTTCAGATGCGCGAGCACACCGACCTGCCGAATGAACTGATCCACGACCTCGTCATGATGAAACTGCACGCGGTCGGATTGCGCGGCGCCCAAAAGCTGATGCCGTCGGAACTTTCCGGCGGCATGGCCCGGCGCGTCGCGCTGGCGCGCGCCATCGCGCTTGATCCGCTGCTGATCCTGTACGACGAGCCCTTCGCCGGCCTCGACCCGATTTCGCTGTCCGTCGTCGGCAAGCTGATACGCACCCTCAACGATGCGCTCGGCATCAGTTCCGTCGTCGTCACGCACGACATCCAGGAGTCGTTGAAAATCGTCGACTACGTTTATTTCGTCTCCGAGGGCAAGATCGTCGCACAGGGTACAGCCGACGAGATCAAGGATTCCGCGGAGCCCTACGTGCATCAGTTCATCTGGGGCGAGGCCGACGGCCCGGTCTCCTTCCACTATCCCGCCAGGTCCTTTGGCGAGCAGATATATAAGGAGGCCGCTCGTGCCCGCTAACGGCTTGACCCGCGCCCTGCAGGGCCTCGGTCGCCGCGTCACCGACCGCATCTGGCGGCTGGGTTTCGCCGCCCGCTTCCTGATGGCGACGGTGATGTATTCCGGCACGGCATTGCGGCGCTTTAACCTGACGATCCGCGAGATCTACTTCACCGGAGTGCTGTCGCTGATCATCATCCTCGTCTCCGGCCTCTTCGTCGGCATGGTGCTGGGGCTGCAGGGTTACGATACGCTGCAGCGCTACGGATCGAGCGAGGCGCTCGGCATCCTCGTGGCCCTGTCGCTAGTGCGCGAACTCGGGCCGGTTGTCGCGGCGCTGCTGTTCGCCAGCCGCGCCGGTTCGGCGATCACCGCCGAGATCGGCCTGATGAAAGCCACCGAACAGCTTTCGGCGATGGAAATGATGGCCGTCGATCCGATCGCCCGCGTTGTCGCGCCGCGTTTCTGGGCCGGCGTCATCTCCATGCCGCTCTTGGCGATGTTGTTCTCGGCGATGGGCATCTTCGGCGGCTACCTCGTCGGCGTGCAGTTGATCGGCGTCGACGAGGGTTCGTTCTGGTCGCAGATGCAGGCTTCGGTCGATTTCCGCGAGGACATCATGAACGGCGTCATCAAGAGCTTCGTCTTCGGCGCCATCATTAGCTGGATCGCGGTCTTCGAAGGCTACGACTGCGAACCCACGGCCGAAGGCGTCTCGGGCGCCACAACGCGCACCGTCGTCACTTCTTCGCTGGCGATCCTCGCTGCCGATTTCATCCTTACCGCTCTCATGTTCCGAGGTGCCTAAATGACGACCATCTCCCCCGACCCCTCTTCCCAGGGAAGAGGGGTGACCTTGGTTCGCGGGCTATGCCCGCTCCGAACAACTGATTCGCTGCCTCCTCGGGGCGGCCCTACGGAGGCAGCATGAACCGCGCTACCCTCGACCTCTGGGTCGGATTCTTCGTTGCCATCGGCCTTGCCGCCCTGTTGTTTTTGGCCCTCAAGGTCGGCAACCTAGCATCCAGCAACGTCGGCGAAACATACCAGTTGCAGGCCGAATTTGATAACATCGGGGGCCTGAAGATCCGGGCGCCGGTAAAAAGCGCCGGGGTGGTGGTAGGGCGCGTTGCCGACATTCGTTTCGACCCGGAATCTTACAAGGCGGCGGTCAGCATGAAGATCGACGCCCGCTATAAGTTTCCGCGCGATACCATCCTGACCATCAATACGTCGGGCATACTCGGCGAACAGTACGTCGGTTTCGAAGTCGGCGGCGATACGGAGATGTTGAAGAACGGCGACACGGTCAAGAAGACCCAGTCGGCCGTGGTGCTGGAAAAGCTGATCAGCCAGTTCATGTTCAACAAGGCGCAAGATGAAAGCAAGTAAGACGACGATCCGGACGAAAGGAATTCTCGTGATCCGGGGCGGAACGTTTGCGCAGCGCATCGTGACGCTGGCCGCTGCTGCCGGCATGGTGGGTCTGTTGAGCGGCTGCGCCACTTCCGGCAATCCCAAGGATCCGATCGAGGGCTTCAACCGGGCGATGTTCTCCTTCAACGAGGGGCTCGACAAGGCCGTCATCAAGCCGATTGCCCAAGGCTACGACGCGGCGCTGCCGACGCCGGTCAAGACCGGCGTCAGCAACTTCTTCGGCAACATCGCCGATGTCTTCATCGCCGTCAATAACCTGCTCCAGGGCAAGGTGCCGGAAGCGGCTTCCGATGCCGGACGCTTCCTGGTCAACACCACGGCCGGCATACTCGGCGTCATCGACTGGGCGTCCGACATGGGGATGGAAAAGCACGACGAGGACTTCGGCCAGACCTTCGGCCGCTGGGGCGTGGGCAACGGCGCCTATGTCGTCGTCCCGTTCTTCGGCCCACGCACTGCGCGCGATACCGTCGGCCTGGTGCTCGACATCAAGGCCGATCCGGTGGCCAACTACAGCCACGTTGCGACCCGCAACACGCTGCTGGCGGTGCGCGTCGAAAGCGAGCGCGCTGCCGTGCTGCCGGCCGACAAGGTCATCGAAGAGGCCGCCCTCGACAAGTATTCCTATATCCGCGACGGCTACCTGCAGCGCCGCCGCAGCCTGATTTACGACGGCAATCCGCCGCGCGAAACCGAAGACTGACTCTCCCGAAGGATAATTTCATGAAGTGGTTGTTTGGCATCGTGGCGGGGCTTGCCCTCGCCGCCGGCGTGAGTGCCCAGGAAATTGCGCCCAACGCTCTGATCAAGGACGTGACCAACGACGTCCTTAGCATCGTGCGCAACGATAAGGACATCCAGTCCGGCAACACCAAGAAGGCCATGGATTTGGTCGAGGCCAAGGTGCTGCCGTACTTCAACTTTGTGCACATGACGCGGCTGGCCTTGGCGCGCGACTGGCGCCAAGCGACGCCGGCGCAGCAGAATATCCTGATCGACGAGTTCCGAGTCCTGCTGGTGCGTACTTACTCGAAGGCGCTGACGGAATACAAGAACCAGACCATCGACTTCAAGCCGTTCAAGATGCAGCCGGCCGATACCGACGTCAAGGTGCGTACCGAGATCAAGCAGCCGGGCGGCGCGCCGATCCAGCTCGACTACTACCTCGAGAA
>DAIEEM010000124.1 GCA_027325905.1 Rhodocyclaceae bacterium | reverse complement strand
GAAATTTCCGGCGAGGTGCTGCTGGAGAAATATGCCAAAGGCAACGAACGCGACGTCCGCGACGTCCGTGCCCGCGTCGCCCGCGCGCTGGCCGCGATCGAGAGCGAAGAAAAACGCGCCCATTGGGAAGCGAAATTCCTCGAAGCCCAGGAGAACGGCTTCGTTCCCGCCGGCCGCATCAACTCGGCCGCCGGCACCGATCTGTGCGCCACGCTGATCAACTGCTTCGTGCAGCCGGTCGGCGATTCGATCTCCGACATGGTCGACGGCCGTCCCGGCATCTACACCGCACTGTCGCAGGCCGCCGAAACCATGCGCCGCGGCGGCGGCGTCGGTTACGACTTCTCTTCCATCCGCCCCGTCGGCGCCCACGTCAAGGGCACGCAGTCGCGCGCTTCCGGCCCGGTTTCCTATATGCGCGTGTTCGACCGCTCGTGCGAGACAGTCGAATCGGCCGGCTCGCGCCGCGGCGCGCAGATGGGCGTGCTGCGCTGCGACCATCCGGACATCGAAGAATTCATCAAGGCCAAGGACGGCGGCGACCTTACCAACTTCAACATCTCCATCGGCGTCACCGACGGATTCATGCGCGCGGTGGAGGCCGACGGCGAAGTCGAGCTCACGCACAAGGCCGTGCCGTCAAACGACATCAAGGCGACCGGCGCCTACCAGCGCGACGACGGCCTCTGGGTCTATCGCAAGCTCAAGGCGCGCGAACTGTGGGACCAGGTGATGCGCTCGACCTACGACCACGCCGAACCGGGCATCCTGTTCCTCGATCGCATGAACAAGGACAACAACCTCAACTATTGCGAAACCATCGAGGCCACCAACCCGTGCGCCGAGCAGCCGCTGCCGCCTTACGGCTGCTGCTGCCTGGGCTCTATCAACCTCACCAAGTACATCACGCATGCCTTCAGCGAGCAGGCCGAGTTCGACTACGCCGGCTTCGGCAAGACCATCGACATCTCGGTGCGCATGCTCGACAACGTGCTCGACGTCACCCACTGGCCGCTCGAACAGCAACAGGACGAGGCGCGCGCCAAGCGCCGCGTCGGTCTCGGCTTCACCGGGCTGGGCGACGCGCTGATCATGCTGCGCCTCAAGTACGACACCGCCGAAGCGCGCGCCATGGCGACGAAGCTGTCCGAATTCATGCGCGACCGCGCCTATCTCGCCTCCGTCGAACTCGCCCGCGAGCGCGGCTCCTTCCCGCTGTTCAACGCCGACCTCTACCTTTCCGGCGGCAACTTCGCCTCGCGCCTGCCCACCGAGGTCAAGGAGCAGATCCGCCGCTACGGCCTGCGCAACTCGCACCTGCTGTCGATCGCGCCGACCGGCACCATCTCGCTGGCCTTCGCCGACAACGCCTCCAACGGCATCGAACCACCCTTCTCCTGGGTCTATACGCGCAAGAAGCGCATGGCCGACGGCACGCTCAAGGAATACGCGGTCGAGGACTACGCCTGGCGCCTCTACAAGCACCTGGGCGGCGACACCGCCAAGCTGCCCGACTACTTCGTCACGGCGCTGGCAATCAGCGCCCAGGCCCACAAGGACATGGTCGCCGCCGTTGCGCCCTGCATCGACACGGCCATTTCAAAAACCGTCAACGTCCCGGAAGACTATCCCTACGCCGAGTTCGAGAATCTCTACCTCGACGCTTGGAAGGCGGGCCTCAAGGGACTCGCCACCTACCGGCCGAACAAGGTGCTGGGTTCGGTGCTGTCCGTGGAATCGTCCGCCCAGGCCAACACGCAGAAGCAGCCGCAGGACGTCATCATCGACGGCGCCAACCGCCGCCTGTCGATCGGCGCGCTGCCGGCGCCGGTGCTGGCCTCCCTGCGCTGGCCGGGCCGCCCGCGGCTGCACGAAGGCAACGCTTCGTGGACCTACATGATCGAAACCCCGCACGGCGAGTTCGCGCTCTTCGTCGGCCAGATCGAGAACGAGATGGGCCGCAACGTGCCCTTCGAAATATGGGTCAACGGCGTCGAACAGCCGCGCGGCCTCGGCGCCGTGGCGAAGACGCTGTCGATGGACATGCGCGCCAACGACAAGGCCTGGCTCAAGCTCAAGCTCGACACGCTCGCCGCCACCGTCGGCGAGGAACCCTTCGAAATCCCGATGCCGCCCCACGGTGAGCGCCGCATCGTGCCGGGCGCCGTCTCGGCCATGGCCCAGGTCATCCGCTGGCGCTGCGAACAGATGGGCGCGCTTGAAGGCGACGGCCCGACGCCCGTGCTCGACGCCATGTTCTCGCGCGACGAGCCCAAGACCGGCACCGACGGCACCCTGTCCTGGACGGTCGACATCGTGAACCCGTCCTCGCGCGAGGAGTTCGTGCTCGGCTTGAAGGAGATCACGCTGCCCGACGGCGTCACGCGCCCCTACTCGGCCTGGCTTTCGGGCAACTATCCGCGCGCGCTCGACGGCCTGGCCAAGCTGCTGACGCTCGACATGCGCGTCATGGACCCGGCCTGGATCGGCATGAAGCTGAGGAAGCTCACCAACTATCCCGAACCGCTCGGCGGCTTCATGGCCTTCGTCCCCGGTACGCGGCGCCAACAGCATTGGCCGTCGACGGTCGCCTACCTGGCGCGGCTGATCATGCACCGCTACGCCATGCTCGGCATCCTCGACGAGAACGGTTACCCCACGCGCGAAATGGGTATCCTCGAGAACCCCGGCCACAAGGGCGAGGTCAAGGTCCAGCGCGGCTCGCTGTGCGCCGAATGCGGCAACATGACGGTGATCCGCAAGGACGGCTGCGACTTCTGCACCGCCTGCGGCGCGGTCGGCAGCTGCGGCTAATCTTACGACTCGATTACTTTGCTCGCCCGATTAGGAATGCGATCAGTCGATTTGTCCAGGCGCCGTAGGGCGGACTCAATGTACGAGCGAGAATAGAGCCCACCACGGCGTTCTGGAGCAACACCCCTTTCTTTTTTGAAAACGTCTCGAACCCATCGAAGCCGTGATACGCCCCCATGCCGCTCGGGCCGACCCCTCCGAACGGTAGGCCGTGCTGCGGCAGATGAAATACACAGTCGTTGACCGTCGCGCCGCCCGATACCGTCCGCTCCAGCACGCTTTGTATTCTGGAAGCGGCATGGTCAAAGTAGTACAGCGCGAGCGGGCGCGGCCGCGCATTGACGAATGCCACCGCATCGTCAAGCGACGAATAGGCAACCACAGGAAGAATCGGCCCAAAAATTTCCTCCTGCATCACGCGCATGGAATCGTCCGCCCCAATAACGAAGGTCGGTGGGAACACGCGATTTTCGGCAGTGAACGTCTCCCTTGCCGGGTTGATCTGCACGACGCGCGCTCCCTTGCTGCGCGCGTCCTCAACCAGGTCCTGCATCCGTTGCCAGGCGCCCTGGTTGATCATGTGCGTATAGTCGTCGTTCACCACTAGGCGCGGAAGCCGTTTTAGGGTAGTTGCCTCGGCGTTCCGGACGAATTCGTCCAGGCGCTGGGACGGCACAAGCGCATAGTCCGGGGCGACGCAGGTCTGCCCGCAGTTCCAGAACTTTGCCGCGCATATCCGGTTCGCGGCAGTCGCCATCGGATACGACTCATGGACCAGCGCAGGCGATTTACCGCCCAACTCGAGCGTGACGGGCGTGAGGTTCTCGGCGGCCGCCTTCATGACGAGTTTGCCGACGCGGCCGGAGCCTGTGAAGATCAGGTGGTCAAAGGGTAAAGCGGCGAATTCCGCCGATACCTCGGCATTGCCCGTCACTACGGCGACATACTCCTCGGGAAAGAACTCGCCGATCATTTGCCGGATAGCAGCGGCGGCGGCCGGCGCCACCTCGGACGGCTTGATCATCACATGATTTCCGGCCGCGAGCGCGTTCACAAGCGGCGACAGAGTCAATAGGACTTGGTAGTTCCACGCCCCGATGACGCCCACCACGCCGAGAGGCTGGTAGATGATGCGGCCGCGGCTGGGAAGAAACTGCCAATTCACCCGCGCCGAGCGCGTCCGCATCCAGTGGCGCAAATGACGCTTCACATACCTGATCTCGTCTACCACCGGAATGATCTCAAGTACTCGTGTCTCGTGGGCGGACCGCTGGCCAAAGTCGGTTCTCAATGCCTCGACGAAGGCGTCCTGATACTTCAAGACGCCCGTTAGCAGCGCGTCCAGCGCGTCCATCCGGTGGGCATACCCAAGCGGCGCTTGGCGGCGAAACGCGCATCGCTGGCCGTCGAAGATATGAGGTAATGGATTGGGCAGGACCGGCTCCAGGTTCATTGGACTCGTCATGCGGATACCTCCTCGCCGATGACATCCCACCGTTGTTCGCTGGCCGGTGGAATATGGCTCATGGCATGTTCGGTCAGGGCGGCGATGGTCAGGCTAGGGTTGACGCCCAGATTTGCGCCGAGCATCGACGCGTCGCAGATGTACATGTTGCGGTAGCCGAAGACCCTGTTCTTGCCGTCGCAGACGCCATCGGTCCGGTTGTGCCCCATGGCGGCGCCTCCCATACAATGGGCTGTCATCGGGATATTCAGCATGATCTCCGTAAGCGAGGTCATGGGTATGCCGCCCGTGGCTCTTGCCGCCTTGACGGCGAAGTCGTTGGCGGCAGGAATGAAGGCAGGAATGCTCTTGCCATAGGTGGCGAGCTGTTTGGAAAATGGCCAGAACCATCGGCGCTTCAAGCGCATGGTGAGGTGACCGTCCAGGGTTTGCATGCACAGAAAGATCATCACCTCGCGCGCCCAGTCTCGCGGCGACAGCACGCGTAGCGTGGTCAATGGCCGGGTCAGCAGCATCTTTGCCAATGTGCCAAACCACGTGAACGGGCGAGTCCATCCCGGTCGGCCGAGCGTCATCACCGTGGTCAGCAGCCCCATGGTGTCCGATCCTTCCGGGTAGCGCGTCGCCTCTATATGCGTGTGCTCGTCAATATAGACTCCTGAACCAATGGCGAGCCCCTTGGACAGATCCACGGCGGAGCCTGGAAACCGGACGCCGATCAGCGACTCGGCATTGGTCCGCACATGGTGCCCCAGTGCGTCGGAAATGCGCGGGAGCGATTTCCTCTCTTTCAGCCGCAACAGTAGATCCTGCGTGCCCAATGAAGATGCCGCAAAGATCACCCCGCGGGAGGTTACGCGGCGTCTGTCGCCACGTGTTCCTTTCGCCAGGGAAACCGTCTCGATTTCATATCCGGCCGAGCCGTCCTCCTTTTGCATGAGGGGGCGCACGTCGACTACCTTCGCTTCGGCGTACACATGAGCTCCCTTTTGCTCTGCGAGATACAGATAATTCTTGTCCAGGGTGTTCTTTGCGCCGTAGCGACAACCCACCATGCATCCGCCGCAGCCGATACAGGAGGTGCGTTCCGGACCGTCTCCGCCAAAGTACATGTCAGGGTATGTCGTGCCCGGAGCGTCGCCTTCCTTGCCAAAAAAGACGCCTACCTCGGTTGGATAAAAGCTCTGCTCGACACCAATGGTCTTCGCCATTTCCCTAAGCCGCCAATCGGCAGCGCCGATGCGGCGATTCGTGGTTACTCCGAGCATCCGCTTGGCTGTCGCATAGTGGCTTGGCATCACGCGCTCCCAATCCGCCAGACCGGCCCAGCTTCCTTCGCGCCACACCTTGTCGGGAGGGGCCAGTAGGGTGTTCGCGTAGGTGATCGATCCGCCTCCCACCGCGTTGCCGTGGAGAACCACGACATGCCGGAAGAACCGCAGGCTGAAGAAGCCGCGCAGTCCCAATGCGGGCTGCCACAGCCACCGCGCTAGGTTCCAGGTGCTCTGCGGAAGATTGGCCGACGTCCATCTGCGCCCCTGTTCCAGGACCGCAACGCGGTAGCCTTTTTCAGCAAGGCGCAGCGCCGACACGCTGCCGCCAAAGCCAGACCCGATAACGACGAAATCGTAGTGGTACTTCAATCCGTCCATACCCCAACTGAGCCCCCTAGATCAACAACTGGCTGATATTTCTGCATGTATAATCGTACATATTAGCCTTTCGACCTTTCGCACAATAGCGTGCGCCGGGTGCTTTCCCGGCGCACGCCATCTTCAACCAGGAACGCGATCCTCCCGTTCCGCCGCAATTTTCGTATTCCCATGTCCGATACCGCCTACTGCTATCACTGCGGGACCCACCATCCCAAGGAAGAAATGCGCCAGATCGAAACCAAGGGAGGCAAGCGCTGGCGCTGCATCAAGAGCATTGCGGCGACCAAGCAGGGCCGCGAAGAACGCGAGGCCTTCGGCCGGCAGACGACCGCCATCAACAAGGCGGAAGCGCAGAGCAAGAAGGCGCGCATCACGCTCGCCGTCGAGCGCTAGCGGCGCGGCGCCGGGCGCGTCTCAGAACAGGCTGGCGACGACGAAGCGGTCGCGGGCGGCGAGCTTCTCCAGGCCCTTGGCGACTTCCAGCGAAGCGCCGCACTTCATTACATGCGCCAGGAAAGTGGTCAGGGCTTGCGCCAGCGCATAGCCCGTTTCCTGCCATTCCGCGCGGAACTCAGCGAACGGCAATGTTTTCGCCGAGAGCCGGCCGCTTTTCATCGGCACCAGCGTGACCTTGGCGCCGTCGTTGCGAATGACGATGGCGGTGGTACGGCAACGGTTGATGACAACCATGTTTCCCCTTGCGCATGGCGGTACGACAACGCAGTTAACGACAGCGCGGTGGGAAACTTGAACGGCAGCAGCCTCCCGGCGGAGGAAGCCGCACCGGATCCGGCCGTGCCGCCGGAAGACGGTCCGGGCAGAGCGTCGACGACGCCGACTCAGGTGCGCCGGCCCAGCGTCGAGTTGTGCTCGACGACGAAAACCGCGGCCTCGACGCGAGACGTCAAATTCAACTTGGCCAGAATATGGCGCACGTGCAGCTTGACGGTGTCATGGCTGATGTCGAGGGCGCGGGCGATGGCCTTGTTCGACATGCCCTGCGCCAGGTAGTCGAGGATTTCGCGTTCGCGCGCGGTAAGCTGCTTGAGGGCTTCGCCCTTGCCGGCGGTGGGACCGCCGCCATGCACCAGATTCACCAGCTTCAGCGTCATCGACGGCGCCACCACGGTTTCGCCGCGCACCGCGCGCTTCACGGCATCGACGACGTCGTCCGGTTCCATGTCCTTGAGCAGGTAGCCCTGGGCGCCGGCGCGCATGGCATCGGCAAGGTCGTCCTCGGCGTCGGAGACGGTGAGGACCAGCACCGGCCCGCGCCAGTCGTTGGCGCGAATCTGGCGCAGCAGCGCGATGCCGCCCGCCGGTGGCATGTTGAGGTCGGTGATGACGACGTCCGGCTGCGTCTCTTCGAGCAGGCGCAGCGCGTCGTCCTGGTTGCCGGCGATGCCGGCGACGCGGATCTCGCCGCGCTGTTCGAGCAGTTCGGCCAGGCCCTTGCGGAACAGCGTGTGGTCGTCGACCAGCAGGACCTTGATCTCTTCGCTCATCCCGCCACCCTCATCGCCATCGCCGGGACCATCAGGCGCACGCGGAAGCCGCCTTGCGGCAGGTTGGCGACTTCGACGCGGCCGCCGATCTTGCGCGCGCGCTCGCGCATGATGGAAAGGCCGAAATGGTCGCGCAGTTGCGGATGTTCGTCGAAACCGCCGGTGCGGTTGGCGATGGCGAAGAAGCCCTGCCCACCCTTGCCGTTGTCCTCGACGGTGGCAACGTAATAATCGCCGTCGCCTTCGATGACCAGCCGCGCCCGCGTCGCCCCCGAGTGGCGCACGACGTTGGCCAGGGCTTCCTGGACGATGTAGAACACCTGCGCCTCCTGGTCGACGGAGAGCCGCAGGTCGGCGACGCGATTCCGATAGTCGAGCGCGATGCCGGTGCGGCCCTCGAAGCCGTCGGCGATGCCCTGCAGCGCATGCAGCAGGCCCATCGGGTCCATGCGGTTGCGGAACTGGGAGAGCAGCGCGCGCAACTGCGTATAGGCCTCGTCGAGCGCCTGGCGGACGTCGCCGGTGTATTTGCCGGCGCGTTCGTTCTCGCCTTCGGCGAGCGCGTCCTGCAGCAAGGCCAGACGCATCTTCATGTAGGCCAGCGATTGCGCCAGCGAATCGTGCACCTCGGCCGCCATCATCTGCCGCTCGTTCATCAGCGTGATGCGCAGGTTCTCGCGCTTGAGCCGCGCGTTCTCCAGCGCCATGCCCAGATGCTCGCCGATGGAGCGGAACAACAGCGCGACTTCTTCGGGCAGTTCGAAACATTCGGGCAGGAAGAGGTTGTAGGTGCCCTGCAATTGCCCGCCGTGCTGGAGCGGCACCACCACCATCGCCGCGCAGCCGCGGGAAAAGTATTCGTGGCCGGTACGCACGGCGCACGGCTGCAGGTCGATCTCGTAATGGCTGCGATTGTTGCGCAGGGCGCTGCCGCACAGGCCGCAGTCGATCGGCACCAGGCGTTCGCGCTCGACGAGGTCGGGCGGTAGGCCGCGCGCGCCGACCAGGCGCAAGTGCCTGCCGTCCGATGTCAGCACGCGCACGGCGCCGGCGTCGGCGTGGGCCAGCTTGATCATGGTGCCGAGGAAACGGCCGAGCATTTCCTCGACGTCGTCCTCGTCGGCAAGACTCGCCGATACCTCGGAAATAATGGCCAGGGCCTGCAGCCGGTAGTTCTCGTCGACATCGACTTCGACGCCGCGCCCGCCCGCCGTTGCATTCATCGTCACTCGCTGCTCCTCGTTCGCCGCCCGCACCCAGGCGATCTCGTGTCACGCATTCGCTATCCTATGCCGGAATCGGCCAGGCGCCGCTGAATATTTTGTCGGCCCACAGCAGGCTGGCGACGGTCTTGCCGTCGGTGATCTCGCCGTCGCGCACGGC